>NZ_JAHKSP010000026.1:0-772 GCF_021733735.1 Mycetohabitans sp. B2 | reverse complement strand
CCGTAGCATCTGGCTGCGCCACGATTTGGAGATCATGCCCAAGCGCCTGAAGGCCCTGGAAGCCAAATCCGCCCAGCAAGGGCTGGTGCTGACCGAGGCCCAGCTCGTTGCGCTGGAACGCGCCAAGCGCAAAAAGAAAGCACACGGCGAATTCGAGTCCGAATGTCCCGGCTACTGTGGCGCGCAGGACACGTTCTATGTCGGCAGTCTTAAGGGCGTAGGTCGCATTTATCAACAGACCTTCGTCGATACCTACTCGAAGGTGGCGTTCGCCAAGCTTTACGAGCGCAAAACGTCTTTGCCCGCGGCCGACCTGCTCAATGATCGCGTCGTTCCATTCTTTGACAGCTTCGGTATCCCGCTGTTGCGCGTACTGACTGATCGCGGCACGCAATACTGCGGCAACCCCGAACATCACGAATACGAGCTGTATTTGGCCGTAGAGGATATCGACCATACCCGCACAAAGGCCAAGTCGCCGCAGACCAACGGAATCGTCGAGCGGCTGCACAAGACCATGCTCAACGAGTTCTATCGGGTCACGTTGCGCAAAAAGATCTACGAATCGATCCACGCTCTGCAGACGGACCTTGATGCGTGGCTCGATCAGTACAACAATAAACGGGAACATCAAGGGCGGTGGTGTTACGGCAAGACACCCATACGCACCTTCCTCGATTCACTGGATCTTGCCAAGGAGAAACTCATTTCGCATTGATCGCCTCCACACTATCGGTCCAACTACCTGTCAGATCGAGTTCCAGCTAATACA
>NZ_JAHKSP010000025.1:0-1490 GCF_021733735.1 Mycetohabitans sp. B2 | reverse complement strand
GCATTGATCGCCTCCACACTATCGGTCCAACTACCTGTCAGATCGAGTTCCAGCTAATACAATTCAACCCTCGTCGAAATTTGCAGGAAACTCACACCAATATGCCTGCCTCTTGCAATTTCCACAATACCGTTTCAGCTTCCGTGCCTTGCTGCACAAGCCTTGGTAAATTGTTCAGGTCCGACTCGCTACGCTGCTCGCGCACCAGGCGCACTACGCGCTCTCGGACTTCCGGAGAAAACTTGCTTGGCTTCTTGTTCACGGCTCGATTCTCTCAAGAATACGAGCGTCCGCCAAACCCGAGGCATTTCAGACTGCTTCGGCCTTCCTTGGTGCCATCTACTTGGCCGCCTCTGTCGTTTTTTTGAATTAATGACACTCCCTAAGCCCGTTTAAAATTTTTCACACCCAGCTCTAATCATCCCAGATATTATCAAGCTCCGATCAATCTAGGTCAGGAAGTGAATTCGCGACTTCATTGCCCTCTTGCCAGCCAGTTTTCTAGTGACAGATCCGGCACGCGGGAAAACTCGCGTTCGTTATCCGTTACAAGTGTGGCTTTGATGGCTAGCGCCTGTGCTGCGATCCATGTGTCATTGGCCCCGATTGGAGTTCCTTGCCGCTCTAGAAAGGCCCTCACCCGCGCATAGTAGCGGGTGGTCTCAGCATCGAAGCCAACGAGGGGCAGCCGTTGCGCCAGAGTGGCGAGACGGGCGCGGTTGCGCTCACTATGAGCGCTTTTCTCCGCGCCAAATTCCAACTCTCCAAGCACAATCACCGATAGGCGCATGCTACTGAGCGGCAGAGTTTCTAGCCGCTGCTGTATGTCTGGATGCCCTTTCAAAGCGACAATCAAAATGTTGGTATCCAGCAGGTAGAGCGCGGCCATGGACTAATTGTCCATCGAGGCTACGGTCTCGGCTGGGCTATCCTCCGGAGCTTGCAGATCAATATCATCCTGGCTTGACCAGAAGTCACGGAAAGCGTCGGCCGCGACGCTTGGGTGATTGGGGACCATCCGCGCCACAATTTTCCCATGGCGGGTGATAGCAATTTCCTCGCCGGCCTCTATCTCAACCAACAGGGCTGAGAAATGAGACTTGGCTTCAACGACAGTAAAGGTTTTCACGAGGATCTCAACCATTAAAAATGACCATATGGTCATAATATGATGGAGGTTCATCTCTGTCAAACTCGGAGCCCAGGAATCAGGACGGGTCCCCATGTTCGCGATATGCCGCCACCCAGCTGCGCACCGCAGAAATATCGACATCATGCCGCTTGGCGACAGTCTTCAGGCCCGACTGACCCGACAAATAATCCTCAACGACTCGCAGCTTCTGCTGCTCGGTGTACCTGCCCATACCCCCCCGAGAGGTTAGCGTCCAGCTTTCCGGGGTCGGTTCATGCATGTGTTCGTGTTTCGCGCACGCCGCGGGAGTCGTGTGACATAGTGCATCCTCTGGTTAAAATCCAGGCAGCTTGAGCGA
>NZ_JAHKSP010000024.1:0-2642 GCF_021733735.1 Mycetohabitans sp. B2 | reverse complement strand
ACGCCGCGGGAGTCGTGTGACATAGTGCATCCTCTGGTTAAAATCCAGGCAGCTTGAGCGACTTCTCGGCGTCCTGTCGGGTCTTGAAATGGGGTGGCCGCCGTTCCTTGATAGCGATCACGCCTTGCCTGACGGCCTCAGAGTCGAGGGCGGCAACCGGAATCTGCCATGGTGCGGAAGGCATGAGCTGAGTTGCAGGCAGAACGCCTTCGCGAATCAGTCGATGAACCGAGCTCGTGTAGATATTCAATCGCCGCGAGGCTTCTTCTACGCTGATTGTTTCGATGTGCGGAGCGGTTGGATCGAAAGGCTCAATCCCCAGACGCTTGCGTAGTTCGGCGACGCGCACAACGGTCCATGACTGCCCGTGCGCTGTCTTACATCTCATACGATTCATGGTGACCGCTAGATCGAGATCTGTCCAATAGCCGCCGAGCTTGCGCAAGACCTCTACGGGGCTCGGGTAACGGTCACTGGGATAGCGCCCCACGCTCGTGCGGGGCACGCGGACCTCGGTATGTCGACCTCCGGTCCAGTGAACTGTGACCACGGCTTCGTTTGCGTCGTCATCAAGATCGATTACCACCTCTTGAATGAGGATGCGAGTCAAGCGTTGTTTGGTACGAGCGTCCGTATCGGGTGCATTCCACGCTAACTGCAAATCGGCAGCAAGCGCCATGAGTCCGGCTTCGTCGATCCTTGGACGCGATGCCGCTTCGGCGTCAAACTGTGAGAGCCGCTCTTCGAGCTGCGCTACCCGCTCCAATGCTGCGTTCCACCGCGCTTCGAGTTCACGAGCGACAAGCCTTTTTGTAGGATCTACCGCCTCGTACCGGCGCGCAGCCAGTGAGACCTCGTAGTGCGCATCTTCGAGTTCGAGTTGCAGCGCACGCTTTACATCGTCCCCAGCAGCGTTAGCACGATGCGCGGCGAGTATTGCAGCCTCCACGGCATGAGGGGAAACGGCTTCCAGAATCAAGGCTGCGACAGCCTGATCGATACGTACGCCGCCAATCCCGATGCAAACCCAGTTTGCGGCACGCTCCTGATCTCCCCGGCAATGGTAACGATGAGCGTGGCCGGCCCGCATGCCATACGTCACGCGCATCATTCGAGCGCAGCGCCCACAACGTACCAGGCCGGTCAGCAACGCTCGCCCACCTCTGGCGGATTTACGGGATGCCCGTTTCTTCATGTGTGCATTCTCGCAGATCATGCGTTGATGTTCTTCGAACTGGTCCCACGTTATATAGCCGGGATGGTTGTTCCGTAGTAGAACGTTCCAGTCCTTCATGGCCTTCGAATGACCTGACGTCTTCCGGACATGCCCGTCAACAACCAATGTACGTTGCGCTTTGCGGCCAAACACATACGCGCCGGCGTACATCGGATGCTGCAATATCTGGATAACAGTGTGGTATGCCGGCAACTTCCAGTCGATCCGCGCACCCGCAACACCGTTACGCATGACGGGCAGACTTGTCTGCGATTGTATGGCCCACAGCAAGACTTGGCGAGCACTGCCGAGCTGTCTGAACTTGGCAAACACGAGACTGATCGCGCCACTTACCCGCTCGTCCGGGTCCATCTCTATCTTCCCCAGTTCGTTCCAGCAATAGCCCGGTGGCAAGGCGAAACGCAATTCGCCGCGACTAGCCTTCGAATCGCGCGCGGCCAGTCCGCGTTGCCGTAGCAGGTTCAACTCGTATTCCGACATTGTGCCCTTCAAACCGAGCAGGAGCCGGTCGTTGATGAGTCGCGGATCATAGACGCCATCGTGATCAATAACGAGTGTGCCAACGAGCGCACATAAATCAACCAGGTGGTGCCAATCTCTACCGTTTCGTGCAAGCCTGGATGCTTCGAGACAGAACACCGCACCGACAGATCCTGCACACACCGCAGCCACCAGTTTCTGGAAGCCGGGCCGATCGACAGCCCCCGAACCGGAACGGCCGAGATCATCGTCGATAGTCAAGACCGATGCAAAACCCAACCCACGTGCAAAATCAGCGAGTGCATATTGGCGACGCTGGCTCTCCTTATGTTCGACAACCTGACTTAGGGTCGACTGGCGCACGTATACGATGGCGCCGCGGCCAAGGTGGTCAGACATGATCTTCTGGCTCATTGAGATCTCCTTGATCGCGTGCCTGTCTCTGCACTTTGCCCAGTGCTTCCAGTAGTAGATCTGCCAGCGCCACTATCAACTCGTCGCGTCGATTGCCCACGAGGCTTTCGTTCCATGCTGGATCGCTCTGCAGTATCAAAGGCAGTTGTATGCCTTGCCCTGTGCTGTTTACCCGCGTCATCGAAATTGCCCTCCGTGCTGAAGAGTTTCGATGATCCACCCATAGTCGGCTGCAGTGCTCGGGTGTGCAGATTGGCGCGCAGTTCGTTCAGAGCTGACAGGCTCAATTGGGGTGAGCCAAGGGACATCGTCGAGCATATTGACGCATCTAGCATCCACACGGGTAGTTCGCGTGAGAGGCCGCCCGGCACATCAAGATGAACTAGCTGGTTTCCTCGGCGCCCGCTACGCCGTACTACTCGGAATTGCTGACCGTGCGCTGGATGCCACGGATACGCGATGATCGCCACTTGCAAACGGTATGTTGAATGTCGTGTGGCTCGGTGACCTT
>NZ_JAHKSP010000023.1:0-101995 GCF_021733735.1 Mycetohabitans sp. B2 | reverse complement strand
GGATACGCGATGATCGCCACTTGCAAACGGTATGTTGAATGTCGTGTGGCTCGGTGACCTTATCAAAGTCCTATGGTGGAGCGGTGACGGCATGAACCTGTATGCGAAGCGTCTGGAGCGAGGACGCTTTGTATGGCCTCAATCGAGTTCGGGCAGCGTCCACCTCTCACCAGCCCAACTCTCCATGCTTCTGGAGGGCATCGATTGGCGACATCCCGAACGAACGTGGCAGCCCACACGCGCCGCATGAGGCGGTGCTCCGGCACTCACAAGTACACGAGCATGCTTTACACTGCCGAGCATGCCGGCCATCTGCCCGATGACATTGACGCACTGAAGCGCATCATCGCCTCGCGCGACGAAACCATTGCGCGACTGCTGTCCGAAATCGCACGCCTGAAACGCTGGCAGTACGGGCGTTCATCCAAGCGCGTAGCGGAATTGATGAGTCAGCTGCAGCTCGCACTCTGCGATCTGCCGATACCCGAACAAGACTTTGACGTTCCTGCCGCGGCAAAGTTGTCTGACGAAGACGCAGGCCTTGAGGCAACGGGCACACCAAAGGTTATTTCCCTGCGCCGCAAACCAAGGCAATTGCCCGCCCATCTGCCGCGCGAAACGATCGTGCATGCGCCGACGAATTGCGGCTGCCTGAAGTGCGGCGCAAAGATGCGCGCGCTCGGCGAGGACGTGTCCGAAATGCTCGACTACGTGCCGGACTACTTTAAAGTCCTGCGGCACGTACGGCCAAAGCTAAGTTGCTCACGTTGTGCGATGGTGGTTCAGGAGGCTGCTCCTTCAAGGCCGATCACACGAGGCATGGCTGGTGCTGGACTACTCGCCCAGGTGGTCACCGCCAAGTACGCTGATCACACTGCGTTGTATCGGCAAGCGGGTATCTATCGACGTGCCGGCATTGAACTGAATCGTGCAACCCTGGCCTCGTGGGTACGCGAGGCGGCTGAGTTGCTACAGCCGTTGGCTGATACACTGGGACGCTACGTGCGCGAAGGCGAAAAGATTCATACCGACGACACGCCCTTGCCTGTGCTGGAGCCGGGGCGCGGAAAAATGCGCACAGCACGATTGTGGACCTACGTGAGGGACGAGCGTTCCGCCGCAAGTCGCGCCCCGCCCGCCGTTTGGTATCGGTACTCTGCTGACCGCAAGGGTGAGAGACCACGCGAACATCTGATGGGCTACAGCGGAATCTTGCAAGCAGATGCCTATAGCGGGTATGACGCGCTGTATCGCGACGGCACGATCGTCGAGGCTGCGTGTTGGGCGCACGCTCGTCGTAAGTTCTACGATCTGTACGAGTTAGACCATTCTACGATCGCCGAGCAAGCGCTGCGCCGAATCGGCGCCTTGTACGCCGTTGGGCGCGAAATTCGCGGCCAGACACCTGACGAACGTCTATCGGTTCGTCAGCAACGCTGCGAGTTTTTGCTCCTCAGCCTGAAGGCCTGGCTCGAACATACACTGTCGCAAATCTCGGTGAAGTCAGGTCTGGCCAAGGTGATCAAGTACTCGCTGACGCATTGGCGAGCGCTCACGCGGTACTGCGAAGACGGACGCATCGAAGTGGACAATAATACCGCTGAGCGAGCTATCCGGCCACTCGTGCTCGGCAGGCGCAACTATTTGTTCGCGGGCTCGCACGCAGGAGGCCACAGCGCGGCGGTGATCTATAGCTTGATCGGAACGGCACGCCTGAACGGTGTCGAGCCATTTGCCTACCTGCGCGCGGTGTTCGAGCGCGTCGCCGATCATCCCATCAACCACATCGACGAGTTACTTCCATGGCGCGTGGTGCCCACGGAGCACGTCGAGCAGCAAGCCGCATGAGAGCGACTCCAATGGCCCCATCCCGCAAAAGCGCCTTACGTTCCATCACCTCGCCAGCCCCCGACTATGTGCTGCGTGTCGAGCTACAGCACATCAAACCGGCAATCTGGCGGCAAATCGTGGTGCCCGGTTCAATTAGGCTACGAAAGCTTCACGTCATATTGCTACTAGCGATGGGATGGGAAGGCGGCCATGCGCATGAATTCGTGTTCCGCAATACCCACTACGGCGAACCGGACCCCGACTACCCGAGCGATCCGCCGATGCTGGATGAAGCCAGGGTCACGCTAGTCAAAGCGTTGGGCGCGCTGAAGTCATTCACCTACATTTACGACTACGGCGACAACTGGCAGCATCGCATCAAGGTCGAAAAGGCGTTGCCCGCCAATGCGCAACTTCGCTCGCCTTTGTGCCTAGACGGACGCAACGCATGCCCGCCGGAGGACGTCGGCGGAGCCCCCGGATACATCGACTTCCTCGATGCAATCATCGATCCCTCGCATGAGGAACATAACCACTTCCTCAAGTGGTGCGGCGGGAGCTTCGATCCCGATGCGTTCGATCTCGACCTCGCAAATCAACGGCTTTTCGAAGTCAAATTCTGAACGTCAATGCGGCCTTGGGACGACGCTTACGGAGAAACGCCAACGAGAACGGAATCAAAAGGCGGTGTTGGAACTTATTAAGGCGGAACGGCTTGATGCAGTTCCTACGGAACAATGGGAAAAAGCGCTACCGCAGATCAAAACGCTTTTGGTCGTCCATTCTGCGCAGCCGGCAGAGCCGGTATAGTCTCTTTAGACGGCCCCAGTTGGAGAGCAAGCAGACGAGATTAGCGCACAATGTGTTTTTGCGCAGATTCACAGGCCTCATAGTCGTTGACTGCAATGCAAAAAAAATGGCAAGAGCCGGTGAATCCGGGCACGCGACATGATCCGCGCTGATGAGGTGTTCGGCGGCTAAAGCTAAGTTAGTGTAAATCGCACTTATCGCCACCTAGCTGCATCATGCACAAAGCCAAGCTCGGCGCGTGTTGCGCCGATTCCTTTGCGGGCGTGCAAGCTAGAAAGATACCGAATCGATATCAAGCATAATCGTAGGCAGGCGTGACGGTGATTTTCAGCCCAAGCGCACGCACGACACTTAGAATGGTCGCGAATTCTGGATTGCCTTGCTCATCCAGTGCCTTATACAAGCTTTCACGGCTGACCCCCGCCGCGCGCGCAATTTGCGTCATGCCACGCGCACGCGCGACGGTACCGATGGCCTCTTGAATGTCAGCCGCGTCGCCCGTTTCGAACGAGACGCGAAGATACTCAGATTGCGCTTCGGGCACGTCAAGGTAATCAGCCGCATCGAAAGGTGTCGTCTTGACTCCCATGCTAATCCCTCAATTTAGCAGGAAGCATCAAGGCTCGCTTAATGTCCCGTTGTTGCATCGACTTGTCGCCACCGCATAACAGTATGATGAGCGCTGGGATACAAAAAACCGAATCCGTACCTTAGCCATGCAAGGCGATGTGCCACCTGCCCTTGCTATCCTGAACCGGCTGGATCACTAGGCTGAGAGCCAGCACGCGGTACGGCGACCCATTGGGTATGCGTTGCTGGTTAAATCGAAACTACACTTTTCGGCCCGCACGGTAAGCTGCCGACGTAGCGTCTTGATCCACCCGGCCTGCTGCCGGACCTGTTCGGTGAGCGCCTCAGCGCGCTGGCGTCAATCTGCTAGCGCACCGCACCGTTTTGCACTTTGAGAAACTGCTCAGTGGCGGCCAGCCGGTGTCAACGCTTGCGCCGCGTGTTGGCCTGCGTCGATGGTCGCACGCAATGGCGCGACGTGCGCGTCGAGCGCGTGCTGGGCCGCTTGCGCCATGCCCTCGGTCTGCCCCAACTGCTGCTGCAACGCTTGATTGTCCTGCTCTAGCTGCTGCATACGCCGATACGCGTCGGCCAGCGCCTGCTCGGCGGTCTGCAAGCGCAATTTCAGTTGAATGTCGGCCGCCGGCTCGGTTGAGGGCACTGCCACCTTGCGCGGCGCCCACGGGCGCCGCGGGTAACACAACCCACGCCCGCACGTGCTCGATCACACGCTGGATCGTCGCGGTACTCGGCTGTCTAGCAATACCGGCGGCCGCATCTAGCCGCTGATAGGTACGCATGCCGTGCATGTCTACCGGTCACCGCGTATGCGGCGCGTAGAAACTGTGCCGGTGCGGGGCATCGGCGGCTCACGATAGGGCGAGGAGCGGTGTCTGGCCGACGAGAGCACGGAGCGTGTGATTGGTTGGGATCGCTTTCACCTTTTCTACGCTGTCGAGCCCGCACTTCTATCTTTGCGCGAGTTGGAACGCACGGCCGGATCTTGGTCAGCCCCGTACTGTCCTTTGCGCCACCTTTCTTATACCAGTAGAAAACCCCGTGGGCCTGTACGGAAAAATGGTCTTTAACGCAAAGCCCTCACAACATCCTTTCGTCTTGCCGATTGGCCGAGCGGGTCGTGATACCCCTCTGTCATTTTTGTTCTATTCCGCCTAAAAAGACGGACAGTCGGAAAAAAAATACCCCCGACCCTTTACTTAACTTCGCTTTCATTTTAGTTTTAAGTCACTGATGTCAGCTTGAACGACATCAGTTGAGGGGTCGCCTGCTGACTCGGCGGGCGGCTTTTTTCACGACGGAATCAAGGAGATGCTATGAACCAGCAACAACAAGAGTCGGGCCTGCTGTTGGCCGAGGAATCGCTGATGGAGCTGTGCGCGTCGTCAGAGACGCTGGGCGGTGCGGGACAGTACAAGGAAGTGGGCGTTGGCCGCTGGAGTGATCGCATTGACTCCGACGACGAATAAATAAACGTCGGCACCCAGCAACGGTCCGTCTGCGGTGCAGCATGGCGCTTGGAGACAAAGTCAGCTATGCGAGGCCATTACTGGGTGTTTTCCGAGCGCCACGAGATACAACTATCATACCCACATGCCGCATCATTTGATGCCCCATGTATTTGGGGCCTGTTTTGCTCAGCAGATTATCTTACTCGATGTGGTGCGCGATCGGTATGCGGTGCTCACCGAGCGGCAATCGGCAGCCTTGGCCCAGCAGCTTGGGCTAAGTAATGCGCGCTTTGCTCGAGTCGAGGCGGTTCAGTCGGCCTCTATTCTGGAAAAATTAAAGCGGGCGCAGTGGATCAGCGTCACTTCCTTTGCCGAGGCGGACGCGAAGCTGAACATGTTGAGCCCGTCTCCGACAACGGGTGGAATGTCGGCCAATGGCTGGAAGTTGCCTGAGGATGCGTTCGCGCGTCGCCCCGCCTGGACCCGCATCGTCAAAGCGCTGTTCCTCTTGCGATCCGTGCACCGATGCGCCGCGCGGCAGGGACTGGCTGGGTTATTGCAACTGTGCCATCAGGCGCACCGCGAGGCCAGCCTGCGTACCGGTCTGCCCGATGATTATGCGCCCTTCGTGGACGCGCTCAATTGGGCTTGTCTGTTTTACCCCCGCTCGACCAAGTGTTTAGAGTGGTCCGTCGCGCTGACCGTGTTGTGCGCGCGTGCCGGTTTGGCGCTGAAATTGGTGATTGGCGTGCAATCCTTTCCGTTTTATGCACACGCCTGGTCGGAAGCCGGCGGGGCGGTGATTGGCGATAGCCCGCTCAGACGCAAAGAGCTCGCCGTAATTCTGGAATGTCCCCATCCGCTGCTTGACCTGTCCGTATGACTCTACTCGGTGTCGCCTATCCCCAAGCGCAGGATGATTGGGCACAAAAACAGGATTGGACGCTCGTGCGCGATCCGTCCCATCGGACTGCGGGCGCGCTGTGGCATCAATCCGAGCCGTCCACACGCGTTCTATGCGGGCGCTTGGGCACGAGCGCCTACTACTTTTATGGTTCGGCGTTTTCGAAACAAGACCATCGCGAAATCCAGGAAGACGAGCTCCAAGCGATGGTGGCCGAAGGCCCAGCGCGTCTCATGGCGCAATGCTGGGGAAGATATCTCTTTATCAGCTTCGATCTGGCGGCCAAAAAACTGATCTGTTGCAGTGATCCGAGTAACCAATGGCCGTTATATTGGGCCTGGTCTAGCCGCGACGGCCTGCTTTTTTCGGATACGATCACGTGTTTGCATCAAACTTTGGTGGAACGCGGCGAGCAGCCCGCCTGGAATCACGCTTTTTTTACGACATGGTTACGTACGGGCACCATGCAAAGTGGCGAGCTGCCGTTCGATCGGATCCGAGAGCTTCCGGTAGGTTGCGCGCTGTCTTATACGGAAGGCCGTCAGCCGCAGATCGTGACCGTCTGGGATCCGCTCAAGCACGCGGTTAAGGATGGCACGCAAACCCCATTCGATATTTTAAGGCATTATCTAAACCGGTTCGTCTCCTTGGACGATCGGCCCGTGCTGGAACTCTCCGGTGGTCTGGAATCCAGCGCGGTGCTGCTGGCGATGCGCGCCGTCGCCTCGGAGGGCCAGCCGCTGTCTTGCGCGCATTATTACCATGCCGATGTGGCTTCGTCCAACGAGCTGGACCATGCCCGTCAAGTGGCACAGCATACCTACGCTCGCCTCCAGGAGGTCAATGAGAAGGCCTTAACGTTTGCTCCTGTTCAGTCGGAGCCGCCACGCATGGCGAAACCGAGTCTGCAGTATAGCGTGCTTGCGCGTGGTCAATATTGTGCCAGTCAATTTGAGCGGCAGGAGCACACCCCGCTGATCAGCGGGCATGGTGGCGATGCGCTCTTTTTGGCGCCGCCGCCTTGTAGCGTACTGGTCGATGCGGCACTCACCGGGCAATGGCGACGGCTCAGGCGCATGGCGATGGATCTGGCGCTCATGCACCGAGCGCCGCTGTTTCGCGTGGCCAAGCGCGCGGCGCGGTCGTTGTTTGCTAGCGATCCTTCCGACCATGTCAACGGCACATTCAAGTTGCTCTCTGAGGATGCACAGCACGTACCGTTTGATCGACGCGCGTGCCTACATCCGCTCTTCCAGCACACCCAGGTTCGCCTACCCGGCAAGCTTTATCAGCTGTTTATGGCTTTTTTGTCGCTCGATGATGTTAGGCTTCCAACCTATCCCTTTACCCAACCTAAGCATTATCCGTTTCTGTGCCAGCCAATGGTTGAGTTCGCGCTGTCAACGCCCAGCTACGATCATTTCGAAGGCGCGCACAATCGCATTGTGCTGAGAAAATCGGTCGCGGCCGCCACCGGCTACCCGAACCTATGGCGACGCAACAAAGGCGAGACATCGGGCATCGATTTGTTGGGTCTTCGAGACCACCGGGAGCATGTCATGGCAGTCTGTCTCGAGGGATGGTTGGCCAAAGCAGGCTACATCGACGTAGCGCGCACCCATGACGCGATTCAGCAGAGCAGTAAGGGGAACAGTAAACATTTCATGGACCTCCTTCACCTCTATGCTGCCGAGCTGTTTATTCAAAGTTGGCAATAACCTGTGGGTGAGGCGCGATGCGGCACGGTCTTTTTAAGACGATCTTTTTTCTGCTGGGTTGTTTGTGGACGCGCGAATGGAGAACGCGTCTTCAGCTCATCGCCGCCATTGGCTGTACCGGATGCTCGGTCGGGCTAACTATTGTCTCTCCGATGCTGCTCAAGTGGCTCATCGATGGTTTGTCCGGCGCGTCGCTCTCGGCGACGAGCGTTTATCTGCTCTGCGTAGCGTACGGCGGGGCATGGTTCCTGTCGCAAGCGACGCACCGTTGCGAAGAGTATCTGTTCGTGGTGGTCAATGAGCGGATCAAACGCACGATTACGCTGAACTACGTCAGCCGAGTGCTCGGTCAGCCCGCTGCGGCATTGAGTGCTCACCAAACGGGCGCCTCCGTGAGCGAGCTCACGCGCGTACAAGACAGTGCGATGCGGGCAATTATCGGACTCTTTTGGAGCCTCGCGCCGATTTGCGTCGAAATCGTGGTCGTCGGCATCGTCGTTTGTTCGTTGTTTGGCTGGGTTTATGCAGCAGTCTTGCTGGGAATTTTGACCCTTTATCTTTACTTGAGCGTCGCGACGGCGAAGCGCTGCGAAGTGCTGCAACGCAAGAAAAACCGGGCGTCGGATCGCGCTTCGACACGACTCGTCGATACGCTCACGCATGCCGACACGGTCAAAGCGTTTTCGAATGAAGCCAGCGAACTCGCGCGGCTCAACCGTGTGTTCAAAATGCGGGCCTGGGCGAGTATCCATATCGCGCGCAAGATGGAAATCGTCGGCGCTGCGCAATTACTGATTGTCGGTATCGGGTTGACTGCGCTCACGGCGCTGGCGGGACGGGATATTTTGGCGCACCGGCTCACCATCGGCGATTTCGTGCTGTTGAACAGCTACCTGCTGCGATTTACGCTGCCGCTTAGCACGTTCGGCTATATGTTGCGGGGCATCCAGATCGGTTTATTCAATCTGTCGGAATTGCTGCATACCATCTGTGTCAGATGGCGCTTCGACCCCTTGGGTCAGCCTTTGTTCGAGCAGGCGCCGTCAATCGAATTTCGCAACGCCAGCTTTTGTCATCCGTGCGGTAGACGGGTATTGCGCCACGCGAATTTTTCGATTCCTGCCGGCGCTTTCTGTGCGCTGGTGGGCTCGAGCGGCGCGGGTAAGTCCACGCTCATCAAACTGTTACTGCGCCTATATAAGCTCGATGAGGGGCAAATCCTCATCGAAGGTCAACCGATCGAATCGTTTTCCGAATCGCAATTGCGTCAGTCGATCGGTTACGTGACACAAGAGGCGCATTTGTTGGATCGCTCAATCCGAGAAAACATTTGTTTTGCCTATCCGCAAGCTTCCGACTCGGAGCTTGAAAGCGTTATTCAGACCTGCGCGTTAACACCGGTCATCGCGGCGGCAAGCCAGGGCCTAGATACGTCGATTGGCGAGCGAGGCAACAAATTGTCAGGCGGTGAACGGCAACGTGTGGGGCTAGCTCGCGCTTTATTGCGCAATAGTCCTTTACTGTTGCTGGACGAACCGACTGCCGCACTCGATGCACACACCGAAGCGGATATCTTCAAACATCTCTATGAGCGTTATCGCCACACCACACGGCTCGTGATTGCACACCGGCTTGCCGCGATTCAGCAGGCAGACCTCATCTTGGTCATGCAAGAGGGGGCGATCGTGGAAACTGGCACGCATCGGAGTTTGCTGGCGCAACAGGGCGTTTATGCCAATCTGTGGCATAAACAAGCTCATTCATCGGCAGCACGACCTGACCGCATCGATTCGGCAGAAACAGTCGATGCGTAGATGAAGTCTAGCGATATGCCTAAAGCGAGGCGCAGCATTGTTGAATCGCCCCGGTTTTTGTGGAGGCTATGGCAAGGAAGTAAAGGTTGAGGGATTGGACTTTTGCATGAGTTGCCGATAGTAGTTTGCCTCAGCTTTATCTGGCGGAATATAGCCCAGCGATTCCTGCAATCGATGATGGTTGAACCAGGCGATTCATTCGAGCGTGGCTAATTCGGCGTCAGCTTTGGTTTTCCAAGGTCCGCGTTTATGGATCAATTCTGCTTTGTAGAGGCCATTGATGGTTTCGGCCAAGAGGCCACGCTTTTGCAGTGTTGCGCGCAAAGTAAAAATGAGCCACTTCGCGCAAAGTAAATGTGAACCACCTTTCAGTACAGTCAGCCTTTTTCGCGCGAAGGCTGGCGATGCTTCAGAAGGAACAGTGGATGCAAGTCCATGTACTCAAAGCCCAAGGGTTGTCGTTGCGAGAGATCGCGCGGCGCCTGGGCGTGTCTCGCAACACTGTGACGCGTTACTTGGCGTCGCAGGACGTGCCTCGCTACAAGCAGCGTGAACCACGGCCGAGCAAGCTTGATCAGTTTCAGGCGTACATTCTTGAGAGGATGCAAGCGGCCTGGCCCGAGACGATCGCCGCTCCAGCGTTGCTGCGTGAACTGCGCGCGCTGGGCTATGAAGGGCAGCTGCGCAGTATTCAAGCTTTTATGAAGGCGCACAAACCTGTGCCGGCACCTGATCCGCTCGTGCGCTTCGAGACCGAGCCGGAGCGACAGATGCAATGCGACTTCGTCGTATTTCGTCGCGGCGCTGATCCGCTGTACGCGTTCACCGCCACGCTCGGTTTTAGCCGTTGGCGCTGGGCACGCTTTGCCACCAACGAGAAGGCCGAAACGCTGATTGCTTGCCATCACGCTTTATTTGAAACGCTCGGCGGGGTGCCTTGCGAGATCCTGTACGACAACGCCAAGACGATCGTGCTCGAGCGTGATGCGTACGGTAAGGGTGAACATCGATGGCATCCAGGTCTACTCGATCTGGCTAAGCGCTACGGCTTCATGCCCAGACTCTGCCAGCCCTATCGCGCGCGCACGAAGGGCAAGGTCGAGCGCTTCCATCGGTATCTGCGCGGCAACTTTTATGTGCCGCTGTCCAGTTGGCTCAAGCAGTCGGGTATGGTACTGGACGTCGATACGGCCAACGCCGAGGTAGGCAAATGGCTGCGAGACGTTGCAAACCAACGGGTGCACCCGGTCACGGGAGCGCCACCAGCAACGCTTCTCGAAGAGCGCGAACGAGACACGCTGCGCAGCTTGCCCGCGTTTGCAACACAGCTATGGGTAACCACGCCGGTCGGCAGACCGTCGGCACCTTCAGCCATATCGTTGCAGCATCCCTTGTCGGTCTACCAGCAATTGCTGACCGAGGTGCATGCATGAATCTGCAGCAAGAACGTATCGACGATCACTGCCAGAGTTTAAAACTTGAAGGGCTCATGCAACGCTATGTCGCGCTGGCCAGCGACGCCGCGGCCAAGCAGTGGAGCTTCCTCGACTTTCTTGAGCACGTGCTGGCACATGAACGCGAGATACGGCAGGTTCGATCGCGACAGACACTGGTACGCATGGCGGCATTTCCGGCGATCAAGACGCTGGACGATTACGACTACAGTTTCGCTGTGGGCGCTCCGCGCAAGGCCATTGACGAATTAGCCACGCTGCGCTTTATCGAACGTGGTGAGAACGCCGTGTTGCTTGGTCCATCCGGTGTCGGCAAAACGCACCTGGCGATTGCAATCGGATACGCCGCAACACAAGCGGGTATCAAGACCAAGTTCATCACGGCGGCCGATCTCATGTTGCAACTCGAAGCAGCACGGCGCCAGGAACGCTACGACGCCGTACTTCGACACAACGTCCTCGGCCCAAGACTGCTCATTGTCGATGAAATCGGATACTTGCCCCTCTCGGAAGACCAAGCCAGCCACTTCTTCCAGATCGTGGCAAAGCGATACGAGCGCGGTTCAATGATCCTCACCAGTAACCTTCCGTTCACCCAATGGGACGAAACATTCGGGCGCAATGCAACGCTAACTGCGGCCATGCTTGACCGCATCCTGCACCACGCCCATATCATTCAGATCAAAGGAGACAGCTACCGACTTAAACAACAACGAAAGGCCGGCCACGTCCTGGCACCAAAAATGTAACGATTGGCTCACTTTTACTTTGCGCGATCACGCGCGAAATGGCTCAAATTTCAGATGCGCTTGACAGCAGCCTGACCAAACGTTTATTCCTGTGCAGTTGCCGGTGCCTGCACCGGCAACATCGGCCCTGGTAGTCGAGAGTGGCAGTGTTCGGGTTCGCTTTGATGGACCGCTGGACCTAGGCGTGCTCAGGACGGTGCTTTCGACGTTACGTTCAGCACCGTGATCAGCCTTCCCACAAGAACGCGCGTGTGGCTGGCCGCGGGCGTAACTGATATGCGGCGTGGAATGGATGGCCTGGCTGCGCTGGTCCAATCAACGCTCGAGCATGATCCCTTCGCCGGGCATGTGTTCGTGTTTCGCGGACGCCGCGGTGACCTTATCAAAGTCCTATGGTGGAGCGGCGACGGCATGAACCTGTATGCGAAGCGTCTGGAGCGAGGACGCTTTGTATGGACGCAAGCGAATCGGGCAGCGTCCACCTCTCGCCAGTCCAACTCTGCATGCTTCTGGAGGGCATCGATTGGCGACACCCTGAAAGAACGTGGCAGCCCACACGCGCCGCATGAGGCGGTGCGCCGGCACTCACAAGTACACGAGCATGCTTTACGCGGCCGAGCATGCCAGCCATCTGCCCGATAACATCGACGCACTGAAGCGTATCGTCGCCTCGCGCGACGATACCATTGCGCGACTGCTGGCCGAAATCGCACGCCTGAAACGCTGGCAGTACGGGCGTTCATCCGAGCGCGTAGCGGAGGGGAATGTAGGAACCGTAAAATTAGAAAAAGCCTTGATTTCCCAAGGCTTTCTGGACTACTTCGGCTTTCTGTTGACTATGTCTTGGTGGAGGTAAGCGGGATCGAACCGCTGACCTCTTGCATGCCATGCAAGCGCTCTCCCAGCTGAGCTATACCCCCGACAGAGAACGAGATTCTAGGGACAAACCGACCATTTGTAAAGCCCCTTTACTCAAAATTTTGTCACCGCGCTCAAGACAGCACCGCCCTCAGCCGCTCGAGCACCGTCTCGCGACCGAACAGATGCAACACCGCATCGATCGACGGCGTATGCGTCGTCCCAGCGACCAGCAGACGTACCGGCATCGCCAGCTGAGGCATCTTCAGCTTGTGGGCTGCCAGCACCGCCTTCAACGCCGCCCCGATCGCGTCCTTCGTCCAGTCGATCCCCGCAAGGGCTTCGATGAACTCCTCAAGCGCGGGACGCACGGCATCCGTCAGATGTTGCTCAAGCTCCTGCGCTGCCGGCGCCGGCGTCCGGTAAAACATCACCGCGCTCTCGGCGATCTCCTTGACGGTGTTCGCACGGTCCTTGAACAGCGCGACGACGCCGTCCAACGGCGCCCCCCGCGTCGCATCGACACCAAGCGCGGCCAGCATCGGCAGCGCGAGTGATGCCAGCCGCGCGTTGTCGGCTTCCTTCAGATAATGGTTATTAAGCCATTTCAGCTTATTGGCATCGTACTGCGCCGGCGACTTGCCCAGGTGCTCGAGGTCGAACCATTCGACAAACTGCTCGCGCGAGAAGATTTCCGCATCGCCGTGCGCCCAACCAAGCCGAGCAAGATAATTCAACACCGCCTCGGGCAGGTAGCCCTCATCGCGATACCCCGTCACGCTCATTGCACCGTTGCGCTTGCTCATCTTCTCGCCTTGCTCGTTGAGCACCGTGGGCAAATGCGCATACACGGGAGGCGTGCCGCCCAGCGCACGCAGGATATTGATCTGGCGCGGCGTGTTGTTCACATGGTCGTCGCCACGGATCACGTGCGTGATCGCCATGTCCAGGTCGTCGACCACCACGCAGAAGTTATACGTGGGTGTGCCGTCGGGCCGTGCGATGACCAGATCGTCAAGCTCGTCGTTCGAAATCTCGATGCGCCCTTTGACCGCATCGTCCCATGCTACCGTGCCGCTCAGCGGATTCTTAAAGCGCACGACGGGCTGCACGCCGGCGGGCGGCATCGGCAGCACCTTGCCCGGTTCGGGCCGCCAGGTGCCGTCATAGCGCGGCTTTAAGCCCGCCTCGCGCTGCCGTTCGCGCAGTGCATCCAGTTCCTCGGGCGACATGTAGCACGGATACGCGAGGCCCTGCTCGAGCAGTTGCTTGATCACGTCGCGATAGCGGTCCATCCGCTGCATCTGGTAGTACGGCCCTTCGTCGAAATCGAGCCCGAGCCACTGCATGCCATCGAGGATCGCCTGCGTGGCCGCGTCGGTCGAGCGCTCGACGTCAGTATCCTCGATGCGCAGAATGAACGTGCCGTGATGTTTGCGGGCGAACGCCCACGGATAGAGCGCGGAGCGAATGTTGCCAAGATGGATGAAGCCGGTCGGGCTCGGCGCGAAACGGGTACGTACGGAGGTGGTCATTGCAGATCGGATAGTTCGAGGCAAGGCCCGCGATTCGAGGCAAGACTCGCGGTTCAAGGCAAGACTTGCGGACCGGGCAAGCCGTCATTATACCGGTGCGGCCGCGACGCCCCGGGCAATGTCAGGGCAATGCGCCTAGTCAAGGTAATGCGCCTATAATGCGCGCGGGGCACCGTCGTTGCCGTGTCACGGCAACACCGACCTGTGCGCCCATCGTGCTGGAGATTTCGTTGAAGCTGTCCGCTGTTTCGCCCGCCCGCCGCCGCTTGCTCGGTGCCGCGACGGCCGCGCTGCTTGCCGCATGCACCGGCCCTAAGACCCGCTCCAATATGGCCGCCCCTTCGCTGCCGCCCGCCGCGCCGGCCCGCCCGCTAAAGATCGGGCTGGCGCTCGGCGCAGGCGCGGCGCGCGGTTTCGCCCACATCGGTGTCATTAAGGCGCTCGAGGCGCGCGGCATCGATGCCGATATTGTTGTCGGCACCAGCGCCGGCTCAGTCATCGCAGCCTTGTACGCGTCCGGTATGACCGGCCTGCAGATGAACAAGCTTGCGTTGACGATGAACGAGGCGGCGATCAGCGACTGGGCGCTGCCCTTGCGCTCACGCGGCTTCCTCAAGGGCGTCGCACTGCAGAACTATATCAACACCACGCTGAACAACCGGCCGATCGAAAAGATGGCCCGTCCACTGGGCATCGTGGCCACCGACCTGAAAAGCGGTCAGCCGATCCTGTTTCAGCGGGGCAATACCGGCATCGCGGTACGTGCTTCGTGCAGCGTGCCGTCGATATTCGAGCCGGTGCGCATCGGTGATCGCGAATATGTTGACGGTGGCCTGGTCAGCCCGGTGCCGGCCGTGTTCGCCCGCAAGATGGGGGCCGATTTCGTGATCGCCATCGACATCTCGCAGCGCCCGGAAAACGGTCTGACACACAGCTCGTTCGACGTGCTGATGCAGACTTTCACGATCATGGGACAGTCGATCAAAGCCTACGAACTCGACAAATATGCGGATGTCGTAGTCCATCCCAATCTCGCCGCGATGAGCGGCAGCGATTTCGGCCAGCGGAACGCGGCAATTCTCGCCGGAGAAGAGGCCGTCAATCGGATCTTTCCGCAATTGCAGCAAAAGCTGGCGCTGGCCCGCCCGCAGTAACGCACAGGCATGTGTCACCCGGCCGGCGCGCGGCCGGGAGCGTTCAGTCCGACGTCGATGCGCTGACGCGTTGCCGCAACGCGTCGGCCTTCGGATAAGCGGCGTCAAGCCGACGCGCGCCGGTAAACCGTTTCTCCCAGTATCCGCTATCCAGTTCATCGACGCGAATCGTACTGCCGGTCGACGGCGAATGCACGAACTTGTTGTCGCCGATATAGATGCCCACGTGCGAGAACGTGCGACGCATCGTGTTGAAGAACACCAAGTCGCCCGGCTTCAATTCGCTCATCTTGACCTTCTCGCCGACGCGGCTCATTTCCTCCGCACGACGCGGCAACGTCAGGCCAAGCGTGTCTTGGAACACGTAACGGACAAAGCCGCTGCAATCGAGACCCGAACTGGGCGAGTCACCCCCCCAGCGATAACGCACCCCGATCATGTTAAGCGCGCCGACCACCACGTCACCGGCCTTGGCGGCCATGCCGGAAAGAAATGAATGGGTGTTTGAAGAAAAAGTCTGGCTTGCGCTTTGGTGGGATTCCTGGGCACCGCCCTGCGTCGTGCCGTTTTGTGCCGCCAACGGCTGTAAACCTAGCCCTATGTTGACGTTTTGCTTGCGGCTACCTGTTTCGTCGGCGTACGCCCCACTTACTCCAGCCATCAGCGCGCCGAGGAACACGCTAGCAACAATTCGAGCGCAAGCTTGCTTCAAGTTGATATGCTGCATCGGGTCGGTAGTATTTTCTGGGAAGCCCTGAAAAATCAGGGGGATGCGGAAAAGTTGGGACGATACTAACCAGTGTTTATTACGCTGTCAAAGAAAATAGACAATTTCAATTATTCTTATATGTTTATTAGTTTCCACTAGTCCGACTGCGCATCAAACTTGGCAGCTTTCAATAATTTACGGGTGTAAGGATGAGTCGGCCCATGCAGCAACGCGTCGGTGGGCGCGGTTTCGACAATCATGCCGCCCTGGATGAAGACAACCCGGTGTGCGATCGCTGCGATAACCTCCAAATCGTGTGAGATAAACATATAGCCGAGGTTGTACTTTTGTTGCAACCGAGACAGCAAATGCAGCACCTGCTGCTGAATTGACACGTCAAGCGCACTAGTCGGCTCGTCCAGCACCAGGACCTGCGGCTCGACGATGAGGGCGCGCGCAATAGCGATCCGCTGACGCTGCCCGCCGGAGAATTCATGCGGATAGCGTAACAATGCGGTGCGATCGATGCCAACCTCCCGCAATGTGGCGATCACCTTTGCGCGCCGTGCGGCCTCGTCCAGGCCTGGCGCATGCAGCGCAAGTCCTTCGCCGACGATTTGCTCAACTGTCTGGTGCGGCGAAAGCGAATTGAACGGATCTTGAAAGACGACCTGAATCTGCGCACGCAACGCACGCCGCTCGCGTCCACGGAACGAGCCCAGCGGTCGGCCGCGGAACTCAATCGTGCCGGTATCGATGTGCTGCAGGCCAAGCAACGCCATCGCCAACGTCGTTTTTCCGGAGCCGGATTCGCCCACCACGCCTAGCGTCTCACCCTGGCGCACGGCGACGCTGGCGCCATCTAGCGCCACGAAACGGCGCGGCGCGAACCACTCGGCGATGGTGCGACGCCGCTTGGGGAACGACACGCGAATGTCGCGCGCCTCCAGCAGCACCGGCGCGATCGGCAACACCGGCAAGATGTTGCGCACTGGCCGACTCGCCAGCAACCGCTGCGTGTACGGATGCTGCGGCGCGGAGAAAATTTGCTCGACAGCGCCCGTCTCCACGAGTCTGCCCTGCTCCATTACCGCAACGCGCTGCGCAAAGCGTCGCACCAGATTCAGGTCATGGGTGATCAGTAGCACCGCCATGCCGTGGGGATGAATGTCGCGTGTCTGCTGCAACTCGAGTAGCAACTTTACGATCTGGCCACGAATGGTCACATCCAGTGCCGTAGTCGGCTCGTCCGCGAGCAGCAACTGGGGCCGGCACGCGAGCGCCATCGCGATCATTGCCCGCTGCCGCTGGCCGCCGGAGAGCTGGTGCGGGTAGTCGTCCACCCGCCGAGGCGCGTCGTCGATGCCGGTACGGGCGAGCAACGCGATCGCTCGGCGCCGCGCCTGGCGCTCGTCCACGCCGTCATGCCATCGGATCGATTCGATGATTTGCTTGCCGATCGTATACAACGGATTGAGCGCGCTCATCGGCTCCTGAAAAATCATCGCGATCTGGGCACCGCGCACACCGCGCATGCGCCTTTCGCTCAACGTAAGCAGATCTTCGCCAGCGAAACGGATGGCGCCGTCCAGTTGCGCGTCGTGCAGCAGACGCAACACAGACAGCGCGGTCACGGTCTTGCCCGATCCGGATTCGCCGACCAACGCGACCCGCTCCCCCCGGCCAATGGCCAGGCTTAGGTCATGAACGGCGATCGAGTCGCCGAAACGCACCTGCAAGTGCTCGATCGACAGCAGCGGCTGCGACTGAACCGACGGAGCGGCCACCTCGCCTGTCGGCGGGAATGTTTGCGTCATTGTGATCGTAGGGTTCATTTCATCAGGCCGCTACCCGGGCAGCGCGACGACACGGCGCCGGCGGGCACCACGTCACTGCCCGCCCGCCACGCCCAGCGCATCGGCCAGCCGGGCATCGAGCGCATTGCGCAACGCATCGCCCATGAACGTGAGTAGCGTCAGCGTCAGCACCAGGACACCGAACGTCGACATTGAGATCCACCATGCGTCCAGGTTCGCCTTGCCTTGCGCAAGCAACTCACCGAGGCTGGGCGTGGGTGACGGCACGCCAAGACCGAGGAAGTCCAGGCTCGTCAACGCCAAGATCGACGCGCTCATGCGGAACGGCAGGAACGTGATGACCGGCGTCATGCTGTTGGGCATCACGTGCCGGCGGATGATTTGCCAGTGCGACAGCCCCATCGCGCGCGCCGCCTTCACATAGTCGAGCGTGCGGTTGCGCAGGAACTCTGCGCGCACGTAGGCGGCCAGCCCCATCCATCCGAACAGCGACAGCAGTACCAGCAGCAGCGTGAGGCTGGGTTCGAAAATCGAGGCGAAGATGATCAGCAAATACAGCTCCGGCAACGAACCCCAAATCTCGGTCAGCCGCTGCCCCGCCAAATCGATGCGTCCGCCGAAGTACCCCTGCAGTGCTCCGATTACGATGCCCAGCAGCGTACCGATCGCCGTCAGTGCCAGTCCAAACGATACCGACACAGCAAAGCCGTACAGTAGGCGCGCGAATACATCGCGCCCCTGGCCGTCGGTCCCGAGCCAGTTCTCGCGCGACGGCGGCGCGGGATTGGGCACTGGCGAAAAATAATTCAGCGTATCGTACGAGTAGTGGTTCAGTGGATAGAGGGCGAAATGACCTGGTTGCTCGAAACGCGCGCGAATATACGGGTCAAGATAATCGGTCGGGGTGGGAAACTGCCCGCCAAACGTGGTTTCCGGATACGTCTGAAACAATGGGAAATACAGTGCATGCTGATAGCGCACGATCAAAGGCCGGTCGTTCGACACGAAAAAGCCGCACAGGCTAAATGCATACAGCGCGACGAAGACAACCCAACTCCAATAGCCGATGCGGTTGCGCTTGAAGCGGCGCCACAGCCGCTGGTAAGGCGACGGCGACGCGAGCGCCGGCACGGCGCCGCGCACCATCGCATCCGGGCCGGCCCCGTGGCCAGACTTTGCACGCAATCTCACGTCAACGCTCCAGATTGTCAAATTGGATCCTTGGGTCAACCAGCACGTAGCACAGGTCGGAAATCAGCTGCGTGATGAGCCCAATTAGCGTAAAGAGATACAGCGTGCCGAGTACCACCGGGTAGTCGCGCCGCAGCACCGATTCATAGGACAGCAACCCCAGGCCATCGAGCGAGAACAGCGTCTCGATCAACAAGCTGCCAGTAAAGAATGCGCCAATGAATGCTGCGGGAAAGCCGACGACGAGCGGCAGCATCGCGTTGCGCAGCACGTGCGTGAACAGCACGCGGCGCTCGGGCAGGCCCTTGGCACGCGCCGTCAGCACGTACTGGCGACGGATCTGGTCAAGAAAAGCGTTCTTGGTCAACATCGTGACCACCGCAAAACTGCCGACCACCGACGCGGTCACCGGCAGCGCGATATGCCACAGGTAGTCAGCGATCTTACCCAACATGCTGAGCTGCGACCAGTTGTCCGATGTCAGCCCGCGCAACGGAAACCACTGCAAGAACGTGCCACCGCCGAACAACACCAGCAGCAGCACACCGAGCACAAAGCCGGGAATCGCGTAGCCAACCAGCACGACGATACTGGTCCACAGATCAAAGCGCGAACCGTTGCGCACTGCCTTCGCAATGCCCAGCGGCACCGATATCAGATAGGTCAACAAGAACGTCCATAGCCCGATGCTGATCGACACCGGCAGCTTGGAGACCACCAGCGACCAGACGCTTTGATGCCGGAAGTAGCTGTCACCGAGATCGAATCGCGCGTAACGCGATAGCATCAACGCGTAGCGCTCCAGAGGTGGCTTGTCGAAACCATATAGCTTCTTCAATTGCGCGATCTGTTGCGCGTCGACGCCGGCGTGCGCCCTCATGCCGAACGGCGCGACGCCCTGCTCCTGCCCCTTGCGCAACTCGCGCACGGTCTGCTCGACCGGGCCGCCGGGCACGAACTGGATCACGACAAAGGTCAGCGTCAAGACGCCGAACAGCGTCGGGATCATCAACAACAGGCGCTTCAGGATGTAGCTCCACATGCCGGTTCAGGGTGCGTCATTCGAGGATGGGCGGTCCTGCGGCGCCTGCCACCACAGCGAGCGGACCCACTCCTCGGCGGTGTAGTTAGGCGGCCCGCTCCGGGGATACGCTAGCGTGCGGCGATAGGCGATCCGGTGTACCGAACTGTACCATTGCGGCACCACGTAATAGCCGTGCAACAGCACGCGGTCCAGCGCGCGGCTTGCCGCCACCAGCTCATCCATCGTGCGCGCGGCCAGCAGCGCGTGCAAGATGGCATCGATCGCAGGCGATTTCAGGCCGAACAAATTGTCCGAGCCCGGCTCGTCAGCCGCATGGCTGCCAAAACGCGCTAGTTGCTCCGAGCCCGGCACCGCGACATCTGGATAGCGCAACGCGGTCATGTCGAAATCGAATGCGTCCAGCCGCTTCTGCAGCACCGCATAGTCCAGCTGCCGGTACGTGACCCGGATGCCGAGCTTTTGCAGGTTGCGGATATACGGCGCCGCGACCTGTGCCATGCCGCCGCCCGAATCGTCAATGATCTCGAATTCGAACGGCGTGCCGTCGCGTGCGCGCAATGCACCGTCGCGGTACGTCCAGCCCACCTGGGCGAGCAGTTCACGCGCCTGAAGCAAATTGGCCCGTAGCGAGTGGGGAGGCGGCGCGGTGACCGGCTGCGCCGGCAAAGGCCCGAACACGGCCGGATCGAGTTGCGCGCGCAACGGCGCGAGGATGGCCAGCTCGGCCGCATCCGGCGTGCCGCGCGCGGCCAGCACACCATTGGCAAAATAACTGTTCAACCGGGTGTACTGTCCATAAAACAGTTGCCGGTTCAGCCATTCGAAGTCAAGCGCCAGATCGAGCGCGCGCCGCACCCGCACATCGCGGAACAGCGCACGCCGCGTGTTGACCACGAAACCCTGCATGCCCGCACTATTGTGATGGCGGAACTCGCGCTTGACCAACTCACCGCTGCGCAACCGCTTGCCGACATAGCCGCGCACCCATTGGCGGGCAATGTACTCGACATTTACGTCAAATTCTCCGGCCTTGAAGGCTTCGAGCTTGGCGACGTTATCCGCATAGAGCTTGTATGTGATCCGCTCGAAGTTGTACATGCCGCGCCGCACCGGCAGCCCAGCTGCCCAATAGTGCGGGTCCCGCTTTAACGTGATGGTGCGGCCATTGTCGTAGCGCTCGATCAGGTACGGGCCGCTGGCGATCGGTGGCTCGAACGCCAGCTGGTCAAATGGAATACGCGAGCCATCCACGCGCAGTCCCCACTTACGCGAGAACACGGGCACACTGCCGGCCAGCAGCGGCAATTCCCGATTCGGACGCTTGAACTCGAACCGGACCGTCGCGGCGTCGACCACCACCGCGCGCGTGATATCGCCGAACACTGCGGCAAATTGCGGGGCGGCCAACGGGCTCTTGAGCGTATCGAACGAAAACTTGACGTCCTCCGCCTGCACCGGGTCGCCGTTCGAGAAGCGCGCCTTCGGATTCAAATGGAACGTCGCACACAGCCGGTCCGGCGCAATCTGCACGTTATCGGCCAGCAGGCCGTAGGCCGACGCTAACTCGTCCGCGCTGCCGGTCATCAGCGTCTCGAACATCAAGTCGATGCCGGGCGCGACGTTGCCGCGCAGCGTGAACGGATTGAACTTGTCGAAACTCGTGAGCCGGTTCGGGTTGGCCAACGTCAGCGTGCCACCCTTCGGGGCGTCGGGATTGACGTAGTCAAAGTGCGAAAAACCCTGTGCATACTTCGGCTCGCCGTACTGTGCGATCGCATAGGCACCCTGCGCGGCGGGCGCGGCCAGTCCAGAGGTGACCAGTAAAGCGGCGATGAGACAAGACTGCAATCGACGATGGAGCCATCGCGGGCCAAGGGTCATGGAAACGGTCCAGGGTTGCGCTGTGCGACAATTCTATAGAAAATCGGGCGCCGCACCGGCATCGGGCACTGCTCACCGTTGCGCGACATGCCGCCGACGGCCCCGATCGGCATACGATTGACATAGGGAGTATTCATGGGTTTTCTGGCTGGCAAACGCATCCTCATCACAGGTCTGCTGTCGAACCGCTCGATCGCGTACGGTATTGCTCAGGCTGCGCACCGCGAAGGCGCCGAGCTTGCGTTCACCTACGTGGACGAACGCTTCAAGGAGCGCATCACCGAGTTCGCCGCCGGATTCGGCAGCGAGTTGGTCTTGCCTTGCGATGTGGCCGACGACGCACAGATCAACGCGCTGTTCGCGTCGCTGAAGCAGCACTGGGACAGCCTGGACGGGCTCGTGCACTCGATCGGCTTCGCGCCGCGCGAGGCGATCGCGGGCGATTTCCTGGACGGCCTGTCGCGCGAAGGGTTCCGCATCGCGCATGACATTTCCGCCTACAGCTTCCCAGCCATGGTCAAGGCTGCTGCGCCGATGCTGGCGGACACCGCGTCATTGCTGACGTTGACGTACCTGGGCGCCGAGCGCGTGGTGCCGCACTACAACACAATGGGACTTGCCAAGGCCTCGCTGGAAGCCAGCGTGCGCTACCTGGCGGCCTCGCTCGGGCCGCGCGGCGTGCGCGTCAACGGTATCTCGGCGGGTCCGATCAAAACGCTGGCGGCCAGCGGCATCAAGGACTTCGGCAAGATCCTGCAATTCGTCGAGCATAACGCGCCGCTGCGCCGGAATGTGACTACCGAGGAGGTCGGCAACGTGGCCGCGTTCCTGCTCTCGGAGCTGTCCTCCGGGATTACTGCCGAGATCACCTATGTTGACAGCGGCTTCAACGCGGTGGCCGGTGGGTTGCCCAGCGCAGGCGAATGAGCTGAGTCACGTGAACCGCACGCGTGGCGCCTAGGCGCCCGGCGAAACAAGAACCGCCGGGTCCTTGAACCCAATACCGGGATCCGCCGATCGGCGCGACATGGAGCGGTCGCGGCCCCCCCACGAGGAGGGCCTTGCGCTTACGGCGCCTTCGGGCAGTGGGGCATGACGTCGCTCGATCGCAAATGCGTGCTTCAATGCCGACGCGCTAACCCTCGGCCGCACGCTCCCGATCATGTCGCGTCGAATCTAGGTACAGCGCGTCAGCCGGGCCATCATGCGGCGTCCCCGTGCCATTCTCAATCATTTCGACCAGGAAATCGATGAACGCGCGCACCGCCGGCAGCAATCCCTGCCGGGACAGGAACACCGCGTACAGCTGCGGCGGCGGCAATGTCCAGCCGGGCATCACCGGCGACAATTGCCCGGCATTCATCGCCGCCTGGTAGATATTGTCCGGCAGCACCGCAATACCCACACCGGCCAATACCGCCTGGTGGATCATCAGCAAGTCGGCGGTCACTAGCCGCGGTTCATGCTCGTAGTCGTGATGCGAGCCATCCGGCGCAATCAGCTTGAACACGTACCGGCCGTCGGCACTGGGCACCGACAGCGTCGCATAGCGCGCCAGGTCAGCCGGCACCATCGGCGGATGGTTCGCGTCCAGCAGGCTCGGCGAGCCGACCAGCATCTGCTCCCTACGCCATAGCGGCCGCACGACGATATTCGCGTTCGCGTGCGGCTCCGAGCGCACCCGCAGCGCGACGTCGATCTCGTCCTCGAACAAGTCAATCACACGGTTCGTGACGTGTACCACCACTTTCACGTCTGGATAGCGGCGCAGGAACTCTGGCATCCAATGCGCCAGCATCGTTTGGGAGACAGTCATCGGCACGCTGACACGCACCGTGCCGCGCGGTGTCGAGCCAAGCTGGTGAACCGCATCCAGCGCGGCCCGCGCTTCGCCGAGCATCGCCACGCAATGCCGATGGAACAGCGCACCCGCCTCAGTCAGCGCGAGCTTGCGCGTCGAGCGTTGCAACAACCGCACCCCGAGCGCCGCCTCCAGGTCGGACAACCGTCGTGACAAACGCGATTTGGAAATACCCAACGCGCGCTCAGCAGCAGAAAAACCACCGTATTCGACCACCTGCGAAAAGTACAGCAGGTCGTTCAGATCATGATGACCTAGGTTCACGTCGTCGTTCCATCAGTAGAACAATTCGTTGCAGCACGGCCCACTGGCAGCCAACGATACCCTGCCTATAATCATCTCATGTTGCATAGATGCTGCAAATAGCGCAATTGAATCACGGAGATTCTGATGATCGATCACCCCAGCCATACCATCGCGGCAGCACGCTCGCAGGACGTGAGAGCCCGCGCAGTCCAGCAAGTGGTTCCCGCGCAGCGCACCGTGGAGGGTGCGGGATTTGTCGTGCACCGGCCGTTTCCGACGCGGACGCTGACGGACTTCGATCCGTTCTTGCTGCTCGATGAGATGGGCCCGGTTGACTACGCGCCGGGCCAGGCCGTCGGCGCACCCGCGCACCCCCATCGCGGCTTTGAGACGGTCACGTATATGCTGGAAGGCGAGTTCGCTCATCGGGACTCCGCAGGCCACGCCGGTACACTTGGTCCGGGCGACGTCCAGTGGATGACGGCCGGCGTCGGCGTGGTCCATAGCGAAATGCCGGCCGCATCGCTGCTCGAACACGGCGGGCGCTCGCACGGCTTCCAATTGTGGGTCAATCTGCCGCGCCGTGACAAAATGATGGCACCTCGCTACCAAGAATTGCCCGGCGCGCGCATTCCGGTTGCACGCACGCCGGACGGGCACATCGACGTCAAGGTCATCGCCGGGGAGGCACTCGGGGTGAGCGCTGCAATTCAGACGCGCACCCCGATCCTATTCCAGCATTTCCGGATGCAGCCTGGTGCAACCCTGGTGCATCCGGTACCGGATGGCTTTCGCATGTTCGCCTATGCGCTTGACAATGGTGGTCGCTATGGCGCCCAGCAAACAGCGGCCGGCGCACGGCAGATGGTAGTGTTTGACAACATCGGCGATACGATCATGATCAGCGCCACCGACCGGCCACTGCAATTTCTGCTGATCGGCGGCGTGCCACTCAATGAACCTATCGTGCGCTACGGCCCGTTCGTAATGAACACCGAGGACGAGATCCGCCAAGCCGTCGCGGACTACCGCGACGGCAAGTTTGGACACATCGCTGCCTGAGCAGTGGGCGGCGAACGCCCTACGGCACCGTTCACGCATAACGGCCAAGACGTGATGACGGCTGGCGGACGAGCTGGCGTCAGCCGGCGGCGGCAACCGCGGGCCCACGCCCGTGTCGCTGCTGCTGTCCAGCCTGGGCGCGTGCACATCGATCACGCTGAAGATGTACGCGCAGCGCAAGCAATGGCCCCTAGCCGATGTCGATGTTTCGCTTGATATCGAGCAGAACGACGAGGGGACCACTATCCGCAGCACGATCGTGCTGCACGGCGAGCTGGATGACGAGCAGCGGGAACGCTTGTTGCAAATCGCCAGTACGTGCCCAGTCCATCAGCTGTTGACGCATCCGGTCGCCATTCAAAGTGGACTGGCGGTGGCCGCGTGAACCGGCGCCGATCCGCGCTATCATCACGGCGCACGGCACCTTGCCTGTTGGAGGACACTGCTGCTTTGAACTTTGAACACCTGATCCAGGTCAACGACCCGCTGAACCCGTTGACCACTACGCTGACCCGCGACGAACTGTGGGCCGGCCTTGTGCTGCGTGCTGAACAGCCGCAGTTGTTCGTGCTCGGCCTGGACAGCTGCACGATCCTGTCGCGCCACGGCGATACGTTGGAACGCGAATTGCACTATGGACCGGCCACCGTGCGTGATCGCGTGACGCTAAGCCCCGGGCATCAAGTCCGGTATGACATCGAGGCAACCGAGGCCCACGTCGGCGGATCGCTGACGATGACGATCGAGCAGCCAGACCCGGTGCAATTGTTTGTGCGTTTCGAGTACCGCACCACGCTGCCAAGCGCCGTGCAAGGTTCCGATGATGAGCAAATGACTGAAATCGTCAAGTCGGCCTATCGCGAGGCGGATCTCGATACTGTACGGCTGATCCGCGAATACGCGGGCAACGGTCGGCTGTCTACACACGTGCATTGACACACTGCACTGACCCGCGGCATGGGCTATCGACTTGCTGCGGTGATTAATAGACGCAATTGCAAATAAGAATAATTATCATTTAAACTCGTTGTCAACGATCAACACACCGCATCTTCGATGACGACCGCAAACCGCTCTCTCAGCACCCTGCGCCTGCCTTCCGGGATGGCCCGCCCGATGCGCAGTTCCGCTGCCCAGCCCGGGGACCGGCGTGCTGCGCCGGCGCTCGCCACGCCGACCCCGCAGCCGATGGGCACGACCCATGCCGCGCATGCGTTGCAAAGCGACGACTTGCTGCAAGGTCGCACGCACGTGAGCATTCTGCACAACGGTGAAACGTATCAGCTGCGCGCAACGCGGCTGGGCAAGCTGATCCTGACCAAATGACCGGCATGCTGCCCGGCAACTACCAGGCAGCATGCTCCAACCGAGTATTGTGGGGACCACCTCGATCCGAGGTGTTTGGCACTAGCCAGCCTTGGCGGCATCATCGCGAGACCTAGACCCCTTCGCGCCTGATAAGCCTGCCGCCATAGCCAGTGAAGCCGTTTTTTTGCGGGATTCCCCGCCCAATCTCCGAACTCTGATCTCAGCGTCGACTCGGGCTTCGTCACAAGACAAGTTCAAACGTCATCGAGCCGCTCCAGTCCGGCCTTCAGAGGGCAGCCTTGTCGTAGGACAGACACAGGGCAGACCTTGCCGCAGGCACATCTTGCCGCAACGTCATACCTTGCCGCGCGCCGGACGACCTTGTCACATGCCGGACCTTGTCACAGATCAAACCTTGTCACAGGTCGAAGCTCACCATAGGCTGGACCTCTGCACCAGCCGGGTTTCGCCATCCATTCGGATTTCGGCGTCAATTCAGGCCTTTGCGAGGTCCATGCTCAGGCCCAGCCCCAGAACATCAGCCACCATGCGCTGTCAACGACCGCCAACGCCGCGACAAAGCACAGTAGTGCACCTACGCCCCGTGCAACACCAGCACTGATACCATAGACATGCTTGACGATGATTTTCACCGCGAGATAAAGGCTTGCCGTGTTGGCTATCGCCAGCAACGCGAGCCGCACGTCTGGCACCCAGCCAAGGGGCAAATGCTCGGCGCGCAACAGCGACACGGTAGTGGCTGACAAACCGAGGAACACGCCCATGCCGGCCAGCGGGATCAATGCCTGCGCAAAGTGATGCAACCGCGACGTACGCCACCGGCCGAGCAGCAGGTTGCCCATTGCGACGCACGCCAGCAGCGCCGTGCCATACAGCAAACCCGTGGTGACGATATAGCCGATCACCAGGCCGCCGTCGAGCCACGAAAACGCATCATTTTGCTGCGGATAGTGCGTGAAAATGAACCATGGGGCATTGGTCTGCAGCGGCCACATAATGTCGTGGTCGATCAGCCACGCGGCCAGCGATTGCTTGATCGAGACAAACAGCGGACTGACGGTCCAATGAAACGCGCCGATCGCGATGCCGAGCAACCCGTACAAAATCAACGCGGTGTCCCAACGGTTCGCCGCCTCCTCGCCCAGCTCCACGACTTCCTGCGCCGGCGAGCGCCACGTCAGCGCGATTGCATCGCGATGGCCGCTGCAACGGCCACACATATGACAGGCCGACGCGCCCTTCATGTTTCGCAACGGCACGAGCGGCGCGCAGTTCACCGGGATCACACGGTGCCCATGCTCGCCCTGCGTATATGAACGACGCCACGCCTGCTCATCCACCCGATAGCGCAACGGGGCGAGCCGCGCCAGCAGCGCGAATACGCCATTGACCGGACACAGGTACTTGCACCACACCCGTTTTTCCCGGCCGTACAACAGGCCAATCACGATGGCGGCAACAGTCGACCCGCCGAGCACCAGCAGCACCGCCTTCGGATACTGGTACACGCTGACCATTTGCCCATAGATCGTCGTAAGTCCGAACGCGACGAACGGCCACCCGCCCCAGCGCATCCAGCGCGGAATCGGGCGACCCAGCCCGTGCTTGCTCGCGAACTCGGACAATGTACCTTCCGGGCACAGCACGCCACACCATACACGCCCGAGCATCACCATCGACAGCAGCACAAACGGCCACCAGATGCCCCAAAACACGAACTGCGCGAATACCGTGAGGTTCGACCAGATATGCGCGGTATCATCCGGCAGCGGCATGAACGCCGGCACCAGGATCAACAGCGCATAAATGAGCACGACGACCCACTGCACGTTGCGGATCACCGTCTGATGGCGCTGCATCCAGTGCCCAGCCTCGGCCAACCAGCCGGAGCGTGGAGCCAGCATCACACTCATGCGGGCTTCCTCTGCGCGCACGAGGTTTGGCGCTGCCGGATCCGGCGCAGCAACACCCAGACCACCAGCCAGAACAACGCATACGCAATGAGGTTGGCCAATGCCGGATGGGCCCGATAGCCGGTCAGCGTCGCCACCAGCGAGCCGACTGTACTGGAGTCGTCCAGGATGTGCGACGTGTTCCACACCACATCGATACCGGTCGGCACAATTTCCTTGTCGATCAACTTGTCGATGCCCGCTTCGAACAGACCGGCGCCGAGGAATAACAGCATGACCTCGGTGACGCGGAAAAACGCACGCCACGAGAATATTCGGCCACCCAGTTGCAGCAGATAGAACGTGAGCAACGCGAGCGCCAGACCGATCAGCACGGCCAGCCATTGCGTCACATCGACGTGGCCCGACTGACCGAACCCCAGCCCATACAGGAAAATCACCGTTTCACTGCCTTCGCGCGCGACCGCCAGTGCCGCGAGCACTGCGACACCCCACCAGTTTGCATTGCGCCGGCTCTCGGCTAACGACATTTCCATGTCGCGCTTGAGCGTGCGGCCATGCCGCTTCATCCACAGCACCATCTGCACGATCAGCACGCACGCAACCAGCACCATCGCCGTCTGGAAATAATCCTGCGCATCACCGGACAGCACCTCGGTAAAGCCGACCAACGCGGCACCCAGGCCAACCGCCGCCAGCAATCCCGCGCCGACGCCAAGCCACAGCCACGGCAATCCTTTGCGCGCAGCGGCGTCGCCATTGTTCAACCAGGCATGCAGGATGCCGACCACGAGCAGCGCCTCAACGCTCTCCCGCCATACGATGAACAGAATCTGACCCATTACATCTTCCTTCGCGCGGCTGCACGGCCCGTCACTTTGCCACTATCACGCCTTGCGCGCTCTGATGAAAATCATCGAAAAACTTGTACTCGCCCGGCGACAGCGGCGCGATCACAACAAACGACTCGGCACCCGGCGCCAGCACCTTCTCCTTGCGCAACTGCACGCTTTCGAACTCGACAGCGCCCTTGCCGGTGTTGTGCACCTCGATCTTGATGCGCTGGCCGGCCGGTACCTCGATGCGCGCCGGATTGAGCTTGCCGTCCGCCATCTCGAGCCGGAACGTGGGCAGGTCCGCAGCGTGGGCGACGCCGCCGAACGCGGCGCTCCACGCAAGCAGCCACGCCGTACCCTGCAATTTGAGCGTACGCTTCATCGATTAGTAACCACCCTTTTTGCCAATGCCGGCGAACGGGAAGTCGTAGTTCAACTCGAACGGCTTGAACCACGGACCGACACCGGTTTCCTTGTCAACATGGCGGCCGAACGCCATATGCCCAGTCTGCGCGGGCGGCGCGATAAACAGCTTCAGGTGATACTTGCCCGGACCCGCGAGCTTCACATTGTCGCCGTAGTGCGGGCCATCGCTCGCCACCATCGCCATCAGATCACCCTGTTGCACGTAGTTCGAGCCGGGCTTGGTCAACTCGTAACGCACCTGCAGGTACGGCATCCAATCGCCTTCGGCAAAGCCGGTCGGGTTGTTCTTGACCGCATGGATGTCCGCCTCCAGGTGGATGTCCGAGTCGGACGCCTTGCGCATCATGCCTTCCGGGTCCATCGTGATCGGCTGCAGATACACCGCGCCGACTTCCATCCCGCCCTGGATTTGTGGCTTGCCAATCGGATACTCGGCCGCCGACGCCGCGCCTGCCGCGCCCATTACCAGTGCAAATGACGCCACGGCGGTGGCGGTACGAACTAGACGAAAACCTGTCATCGACATTCCTCGTTGTAATGTGTGTGAAAACTGGAATAAGAACAATTCTCAATACACCGCCAGTGTAGCACCGATCCGCGCGTTGTCCCAAGCGGCAATATGCGCCGCATCGACACATCTTGTCGCCGCGACGCCACGACGCCGCCCGGAGCGCGAGCCCGCGCGGCGACGCGGCCTAGCGCAGCTCCGGCACGTGGTCGCCGACGCTCGCGCCGAACGCGCGTTGCTTGAACCGCGCCAATTGGTCGCGGGTCTGCGCCGCCTTCTCGAACTCGAGGTTCTTGGCGTAGTCCAGCATTTGCTTTTCGAGCTTTTTGATTTCCTTCGCGAGCTGCTTGTCCGACATGTCCTCGATCTTCGCGCGCTCCTGCTGCGCGCGCAGTTCAGCGCGCGCGTCGTCCACGTCGTAGACGCCGTCGATGATGTCCTTGATTCGCTTGACGACGCCACGCGGCACGATGCCGTTGCGCTCGTTGTATTGGATCTGCTTACGACGGCGCCGCTCGGTCTCGTCGAGCGCGCGCCGCATCGAGTCGGTGATCGTGTCGCCATACAGGATCGCATAGCCGTTGACGTTGCGTGCGGCCCGTCCGATCGTCTGGATCAGCGAGCGCTCGGCGCGCAGGAACCCCTCCTTGTCCGCGTCCAGGATCGCCACGAGCGACACCTCCGGGATATCGAGCCCTTCGCGCAGCAGATTGATGCCGACCAACACGTCAAAGGTGCCCAGCCGCAGGTCGCGGATGATCTCCACCCGCTCGACCGTATCGATGTCGCTATGCAAGTAGCGTACCTTCACGCCGTGGTCGGCAAGAAACTCGGTCAGTTGCTCAGCCATGCGCTTGGTTAGCACGGTGACCAGCACCCGTTCGCCAGCCGCCACGCGCTGATTAATTTCCGACAGCACATCATCGACTTGAGAAATGGCGGGACGGACCTCGATCTGCGGATCCACTAGCCCGGTGGGCCGCACCACCTGCTCGACGACCTGGCCCGCGTTGCGCTGCTCGTAGCCGGCCGGCGTCGCCGACACGAACACCGCCTGGCGCATCTTGCGCTCGAATTCATGAAACTTCAGTGGGCGGTTGTCCAGCGCGGACGGTAGCCGGAACCCGTACTCGACCAGGTTTTCCTTGCGGGCCCGGTCCCCGTTGTACATAGCGTTGAGCTGGCCGATCAGCACATGCGACTCGTCCAAAAACATCAGCGAATCGGCCGGCAGATAGTCGCACAGCGTTGGCGGGGGCTCGCCAGGCGCGGCACCCGAGAAATGCCGCGAATAGTTCTCGATGCCCTTGCAGAAACCCAGCTCCTGAAGCATCTCAAGATCAAACCGGGTGCGCTGCTCGAGCCGCTGCGCCTCGACAAGCTTGCCTTCCTGGTGGAAAAACGCGAGCCGCTCGCGCAACTCCTCCTTGATCGTCTCAACCGCTCGCAACACCGTATCGCGGGGCGTTACGTAATGCGACGACGGGTAGACGGTGAAGCGCGGGATACGTTGCCGCACCCGCCCGGTCAGCGGGTCGAACAAATGCAACGATTCGACTTCGTCATCGAACAACTCGACGCGCACCGCCATTTCGGCATGCTCGGCCGGGAACACGTCAATGGTGTCGCCCCGCACGCGGAATGTGCCACGCTGGAAATCGACATCGTTGCGCATGTACTGCATGGCAATCAGCCGGGCGATGATGTCGCGTTGGCCGACGCGGTCACCGTCGCGCAGCGTGAGGATCATCTGGTGGTATTCCGACGGATTGCCGATCCCGTAGATCGCCGAGACCGTCGCGACGATCACAACATCACGTCGTTCCAGCAGGCTCTTGGTAGCCGACAACCGCATCTGCTCGATGTGCTCGTTGACCGATGAGTCCTTTTCAATAAATAGGTCGCGCTGCGGCACGTACGCTTCGGGCTGGTAGTAGTCGTAATACGACACGAAATATTCGACCGCGTTGCGCGGAAAAAACTCACGGAACTCGGAATACAGCTGCGCGGCCAGCGTCTTGTTCGGGGCGAATACGATCGCCGGGCGGCCGAGCCGGGCGATCACGTTGGCCATCGTGAACGTTTTGCCGGAGCCGGTCACGCCGAGCAGCGTCTGGAACGCGAGGCCGTCCTGGATACCCTCGACCAACTGGCGAATGGCCTCCGGCTGGTCACCTGCCGGTGGAAACGGCTGGTACAGCTGGTAGGGCGATCCATCAAAGACAACGAATTTGCTCTCGTCGAGCGCGTGATCGTTCTCGGTGTGCAATGCGGACATGGGTCGTTCCTTCCGGCCGGGACAAGCAAACGTACATTTTAGCGTTTTGGCACGACACGGGGCCGAGCGGGATCTCGGGGCGAAACCGCCACGCCCGGCCGCGCACCGGCACGCGCACCCGTTCGAGTTCCGGCACTGACATCGTGACCGGCCCGACTCGGGCGGCGGCACGGCCATACATTGGCGTGAGCCGCGCGCCGGAGCAGGTCATACGCCGGAACAGGCCATGCACCGAAGCAACCTATGCACCGAAGCAACCTATACGCCGGAGCAACCTATACGCCGGAGCAAACCATGCACCGGAGCGGATCAATGGCGCATAGTTCACTGCTGCCCGCCGACGCGGAACAACGCGGCCGGCATTGGTTACAATGCAGGGGTGGGTGGTTGCACGGCGTTGATCCCAACCATGCCATGGCCGCCGCCCGCCGTCTTTTCGAACTCATTGCCGATACGATCATGTCTCTTTTCTCCGCCGTCGAACTCGCGCCGCGCGACCCGATCCTGGGCTTGAATGAAGCTTTCAATGCCGATATCCGTCCAACAAAGGTCAACCTGGGCGTGGGCGTCTACACGAACGAGGAAAGCAAAATTCCGCTGCTGCGCGCGGTGCGCGAGGCTGAACGGGCCCGGCTGGAGCAAGCGTTGCCGCGCGGCTATCTGCCGATCGACGGAATCGCCGCATACGACACGGCCGTGCAAAAACTGTTGTTGGGTAACGACTCGCCGCTCATCGCTGAGGGCCGCGTCATTACCGTGCAAGCGCTTGGCGGAACCGGTGCGCTGAAAATCGGCGCGGATTTCCTCAAGCGCATCGAGCCGAATGCGAAGGTGGCGATTAGTGACCCGAGTTGGGAAAACCATCGCGCACTGTTTGAAAGCGCCGGCTTCGAAGTCGTGGCCTATCCATACTACGACCCGGCGACTCACGGTGTGAAATTCGATGCGTTGCTCGCCGCGCTGAGCAGCTATCCGGCCGGCACGATCGTGGTGCTGCACGCCTGCTGCCACAACCCGACAGGTGTCGATCTGGACGAGGCGCAGTGGCGGCAGATCGTTGACGTGGTCAAGGCACGTGAATTGGTGCCGTTCCTGGATATGGCTTACCAGGGCTTCGCGCAGGGCATCGACGAAGATGGCGCAGCGGTACGCCTGTTCGCGTCGGCGGGTATCGACGTATTCGTCTCCTCGTCGTTCTCCAAGTCGTTCTCCCTGTACGGCGAGCGGGTCGGCGCGCTGACGGTCATCACGCGTAGCGGCGAGGAAAGCGCGCGCGTGCTATCGCAATTAAAGCGTGTGATCCGCACCAACTATTCGAATCCGCCGACACATGGCGGCGCGATCGTGGCGGCGGTGCTCGGCAATCCCGAATGGCGCGCCCTCTGGGAACAAGAGCTTGGCCAGATGCGCGAGCGCATCCGCGCGATGCGCGGCGGCCTGGTACAAAAGCTCAAGGACGCCGGCGTGCAGCGCGATTTCGAATTCGTCAACCGGCAGCGCGGCATGTTCTCGTATTCAGGACTCAACGCCGCGCAAGTCGAGCGTCTGCGCGAGGAGTTCGGTATTTATGCGGTCAACACCGGACGTATCTGTGTGGCCGCGCTCAATACGCGCAACCTTGACGTGGTGGCCAACGCAATCGCGCAAGTATTGAAGTAACCGGGGCGGGCGATGGCACGGTGCCCGCCATGCCATCGCACCGTCCGGTCGCCGACATTGAACGGCGTCTACTCGACGCCCATCGCCACCGGCAAGCCAAGCACGAGCTGGTAGAGCGCATGCTAGGACCCGCGTAGCGCGGCCAGTCGCCGCAGCGGCGCAGCGGTGTATTGCCCACGGTGATCGTAGTATTGAGCGCCGCCTTGCAACACCCATGCCACCGTCTCGTATGGCGGTATATCGTATCGACGAAATTCTTTTAGGGCATCATGCTCAGCTACCGTCACGCCTTTCACGCCGGCAATCATGCCGACGTACTCAAGCATTGCGTCGTCGTGCACCTTCTGCGCTATCTTGCGCAGAAAGACAAGGCGTTCTGGTATATCGACACGCACGCGGGCGCCGGCGCATACGCGCTGCACGAAGGTTACGCGCAGAAGCGGCTCGAATTCGAGACAGGTATTGCGCGGTTGTGGAAACGCTCCGATCTGCCGGCGCCGCTGGCCGATTATGTGGATGCCGTGCGCGCATTGAATCCGGATGGCGAATTGCGTTTCTACCCCGGCTCCCCCTATCTCGCTTGGCAGAGGCTGCGCGAGCAGGACCGGATGCGGCTGTTCGAGATGCATACGACAGAGATCGACGTGCTACGCAGCAATTTTCGCGATGCCGGGCGGCGCGCGATCATCGCCGGCGGTGACGGCTTCGAGGCAATCAAGGCACTGCTGCCGCCTCCGCCACGGCGCGCCTTGACACTGATCGATCCTTCCTACGAGGACAAGCGCGACTACGCGCGCACCCTAGGTTGCGTCCAAGAGTGCCTGAAGCGCTTTGAGACGGGCGTCTATGCGATCTGGTACCCGCAGGTCACGCGGCTCGAAGCGCAACGCTTTCCCGCGCAACTCAAGCGCTTGCGGCAAGACCGTTGGTTGCATGTGGCACTGAGCGTCGGCGCGGTACCGAAAGACGGTCTGGGACTGTACGGCAGCGGCATGTTCGTGCTCAATCCGCCGTATACTCTGGCTGCGGCGCTGCACGAAACCCTGCCCTGGCTTGTCGACGCACTGGGCGTTGACCGGCAAGCCCGCTTCGTACTGGAGGTAAGCGACGACTGAGGACTAGAGACTGACAGCAGTGCGATGCGGCGCAGCGAACCGCGCGCCGTGTTGCGGCATCGGCATAGTCCATGCAGGTTGCCCTAGATCAATGGGATATCGTTTCGCTTAACTGCGAACGGCAGCGCCGTCTCACGTCACCGCAGCGAACTAGGATCCGACGGTTGACAGCCTCAGCAGTTTCGGTAGGCTGGGCACCATCGACGGCTCCATTCGGGAGGGATGGGATGGCGGCGGATGAACGCCGCTGGTCGCGGGCGGCAGCGAAATGTCACGTTGCGCGTCGTTCGACGGCAAGTCGGACGGTAAAGGATTCGTCGGTGACGAGCCTAGGTCGCGTAGAATACGCGATCCACGTTGGTTGGCCGTCGTCATCAACCCATCAACGCACAGACCAACCCTAACCCGACACGGCGGCTCCCCCCACCGTACAGCGTAGGATTAGAACGAGCGGTAACCGTGGTTTTCCAGCGCACGAATGCGCCGCTCGAGTTCGAAGATATCGGCCGACTGCGCCAAATAAGCTTCGCGACGACGGCGCTCGGCGTTTTCGAACCAGTTCGACAAGGCCATCATCAGATAGGTCAGCATCACAGTTCTCCAGGAATCGGGGGGACGTCCCGCCGGAACGACGTCAGGGATTTCCCTTAATCGGGTTAACCCGAGTATAGAAATCCGCCTCAAAAAAGTCCAGCGAATTGCACGAATGATGGGCATGCCTGTTTGGCCAAGAACGCGTGGTACACCAAGCTGCAGGAACATACGCCGGACTACGTGAGCGGCCCATCCGGCATCGTCACCACACCTGTTCCGGGGCATGCAGTGGCGCAGCACGGCCATACTGATCGACTCGCCGTACAAAACAATAGGTAACTAGCGTTCAGCCTCGCAAACGCGAACGCCAGCTTTGGGGTAATGCTGCCGCGTCAGTGAGCGCGCCCTCAACATGCTGCCCGCGTGCTGCACGGCGGCTGCGGGCAGCGTCCGCATCGAGCGGTAGCGATGCACCATGCGCGCATGGGCCGCTGTCGGCCAATGCCAGATGTTCGATGATCGGACAATCCGCTCGCTCGTCGCCATGGCAATGCGCGGCCAGATGCGCCAGTGTGTCGCGCATTGCCGACAGCTCCGCGATGCGCTGCTCGAGTTCGGCGACGTGACCCAGCGCGATCGACTTGACCTGTGCGCTGGCACGCTCGCGATCGTTCCACAACGCCAGCAGTCGCCGGATATCGACAATCGAAAAGCCCAGCCGCCTCGCATGGCGCACGAACCGCAGCGCGTGAACCTCCTTGTCGCTATACACGCGATAGCCGGCATCGGTGCGACTGCGCGGCGTCACGAGCCCAATGCTTTCGTAGTAGCGGATCATCTTTGCGCTGACGCCTGACGCGTGCGCGGCCTGGCCTATGTTCATGATTGTCGATGCACCACTGCGTGCGGTTCGATACAGTAAAAAAACGCTACACCTTGCTACGACAGGAAGCCCAAGCATAAGCTGATTCCTCGGCCCTCGTGGGGCCGCTCATCCGCTCTACGACACTGCGATCGACTCGCTTGCATTCGCGTCAACTCGGCCTGACAGGAAGCGAGCCAGCGGCTTTTTCGGTCACGGTGCATGCAACGCCGATGCGGCCCGGCGAGCTTGACCGATTCTCGACAATAATTGTCCTGACAGCGTGTTTAAGCCAAATTAAACTCAACGTCGCACCATGATGGTACGCCCGCATCGGCTACCGCAGCCCTCGACCCACAGACGAGAAAAATCGATGTCCACGCTCGACAAACAGACCGCGGCCGCCGCAGGTAATTCCGGTGGCGCTACACTCAGCGCCACCACCACGCGGGCTGGCGCAACCGTGTTCTCGGTGCTCGGCGCAATCAGCGTCTCGCACCTGCTCAACGACATGATTCAGTCGTTGATCCTGGCAATCTATCCGATGCTCAAGGCCAACTTCCAATTGAGCTTCGGCCAGATCGGGCTGATCACGCTGACCTACCAGGTCACGGCCTCGCTGCTGCAGCCGCTCGTGGGCCTGTACACCGACAAGCACCCGAAACCGTTCTCGCTGCCCATCGGCATGGGTTTCACATTGTGTGGATTGCTTCTGATGTCCGTGGCCGGCACTTTCCCGATGCTGTTGCTGGCCGCATCGCTCGTCGGTTGCGGCTCGTCGGTGTTCCATCCCGAGTCCTCGCGCGTCGCACGCATGGCCTCTGGCGGCCGTCACGGACTCGCACAGTCGCTGTTTCAGGTCGGCGGCAACTTCGGCACCTCACTCGGACCGTTGCTGGCCGCTTGGATCATCATCCCGCACGGACAGCCGAGCATCGCCTGGTTTTCGCTCGCGGCGCTGGTCGGCATCGTGATCCTGTTCAATGTCGGACGCTGGTACCGTAGCCATCCATCCACGAAAAAGTCCCGCTCCAGCACGGCCCACGTGGCGTTGGCGCGCTCGCGCATCGCCACCGCCATCGGTGTGCTCATGCTGTTGATATTCTCGAAATACTTTTACTTGGCCAGCATCAACAGTTACCTCACCTTTTACCTGATTGACAAATTCCACCTGTCGGTGCAATCGGCACAGGTTCATTTGTTCATCTTCCTCGCGTCAGTCGCCGCCGGCACGGTGATCGGCGGCCCCATCGGTGACCGGATCGGTCGCAAGTATGTGATATGGGCATCGATTCTCGGCGTCGCCCCCTTCACATTGGCGCTGCCGTACGCCAACCTGTTCTGGTCCAGCGTGCTGCTGGTCATCATCGGCGTGGTGATCGCATCGGCCTTCTCCGCGATCCTCGTGTATGCACAGGAGCTGATCCCCGGCAAGGTGGGCATGATCGCCGGCCTGTTCTTCGGCTTTGCGTTCGGCATGGGCGGCGTGGGCGCCGCCGTGCTCGGCTGGCTGGCCGACACCACCAGCGTGCGGTTCGTCTACCACGTGTGTGCGTTCCTGCCATTGATCGGCATCGTCACCATCCTGCTGCCGAACCTGGAGCGTCCGCGCGCCGGCCAGTCGGCATGATCCACGCTTGCCACGGCCAATAAGGGAAACCCTGACCCGCGCGAGGCCGCTCGCCCGTTCCGTCTTGGCTGCGCAACAGCGGCGCATCACGCGCTCGCTAAGCGGTCCGCCGAGGTATCGTCTGACGCTCTCTAGCATGAATCGCTCCTCCACGATACGCATCGGTCAGTGGCGCCGGTCAGGTCAGCGCCGGCGCATTTGTGTATTGCGCCATATCACTATTTCTCAAATGCTGTTGGCAGCCGACCGAATGTCGTGGCCAAGGCACGCCATGCACGCGGTTATACTTGTGCCATACCGCAACCCGCCCCTTGTCGATTTCGCGTCATTGCCCCAACCATGCCAGACCTTGCGCCGACCACCTGGGCCCTCATTACCGCGTTTGGCGGGGCGGGCGTCATGCTGCCCGTCGCCGCGGCCATCGCGCTGTGGCTCGGCGTGAGCCATACCTGGCGCAGCGCGCTCGCGTGGTCCGGCCTTCTCGGCGCCGGTATCGCGCTCGTGCTGGTCACCAAGGTGGCCTTCCTCGGCTGGGGCATTGGTATACGCTCACTGGATTTCACCGGCATCAGCGGCCATTCGATGCTGGCGACCGCGGTACTGCCGGCCGCAGCGTTCCTAAGCACGCGCGGCGCACCGGTCATGCTGCGACTGGTGGTGCTGGCCGCGGGCCTCATCGCGGGTGCCGCCATCGGCGTATCGCGAGTCGTGCTGGATGCTCATTCGGTATCCGAAGTAGTTGCCGGCTGCGCGCTTGGCGCGGCTGTGTCGCTGGGCTGGATCGCATGGGCAGCACAGCATGAGCCTAACCCGGCCGCGCGCGTGTCGCGCTGGGTCGTAGCCGCGAGCCTGATCGGGCTCGCCCTATCGCTGCACAGCTATCATGCACCGACTCACCGGTGGGTCACACGGATCGCACTTCAACTGTCCGGCCACGAGCGGCCATTCGTGCGAGCACGCTGGAAAGCCTACCGGCCACCGATATCGAGCCAGGCGCTTGACGTGCAGCTGATCAACATGCAGCCGCGCTCATAGCAACGTTTTAGTGCCGTGAGCCGTCTTAGCCGGCTTCGGCTATTTCAATAGGGACAATCGCCGACCTGCGGCAGCCGCATTGATCGACTGGCCCGTCACCGCATAGTCGCGGATGAACCCACGTTGCATGTCGCCGAGCGGCAGCCGTGCAGCCCGCTGCAACGCGATCACCGCGTCATTGCCGGCGCCAACACAATCACCACAAGTTGCCGATGCCGTGCGATGCGTTGCTCGCAAGCCAGCAGCCTGCTTCAGTGCAATGCACCGTTGTCCGTGTCGAAACAAGTCCACGCCACGTTCGCGCTCACGTCGATGACCTGTGCAAGCCATGAGAGCCGAAGAACGGTTCGCAGATGGGCATCAGCCGGACAGGACACGTCAGCTCGATCACAGGCGCCCTGCGATGACACGCTGTTAGGCGGTGACCGCGGCACGACCACGCAGCGCTGCGCCGCGGCCGTCCCCTCTTGGATGCAGGATATCCCGGTGCTAAGCGTGCAGCATGCAGGTACGCGCCTCATCGCCGCATGCCGCACCGAGTCCAAAGACGTCAACAATGTTGCGCTTAAGAGAACGTAGCTAGCGACAAGTCCATCAGCCAACGTAGAATAAGCCACTCGTCGGATAAACGCGTGACGCGCGGCTCCGGCGAGGGTTCTTAACTACCGGGCATTTCAATACGATGGCCACAAAAAAACCGACGACGAAAACCTCTGCAAAACCTGTAGCGAAAAAAGCTGCTGCGACAAAGGCCCCTGCCAAAAAGGCCCCTGCAAAGAAAGCCCCTGCGAAAAAGGTGGCTGTCGCCAACGGCGTCGCTGCCCCGATCAAGGAGACTTTCACGAAGGCCAGCCTCAGCGCCCATATCGCCGAACGCGCACAAGTCGAGCCCAAGGCCGCTAAGGCCGTGCTCGCCGCGCTGGAGCAGACGGTCCTCGGCGCCGTGCACAAAAAGGGCGTGGGCGAGTTCACGCTGCCCGGCCTGCTGAAAATCACGGTGCAAGCCGTGCCGGCCAAGAAGCGCCGTTTCGGCAAGGATCCGTTTACCGGCGAGGAACGCTGGTTTGATGCAAAGCCGGCCACGGTTCGCATCAAGACACGTGCGCTGAAGAAGCTCAAGGACGCTGCAGCGTAAGCGAGCAACACGTGCCGCGCTCGGCGCGCGCACGGAGCAAAGGCCGCAACCGGGGAACGTGCCCCGAGTTGCGGCATTTTTTTGTGGCGTGACACGCTCACCGGGTTCTCATGTCGGCGGCGCATGCGCTACGATTGAGCGCATGACGACGCGCACGGCATCGTGCCGGTCAGCACACCAAGCTGGCCCGGCAAGCTTTCGCTACGATGACACTCCCGACGACCTCCTTTCACTGTCAACAAGTGGAGCATTCGCGATGAAAATCGATCTGTCAGGAAAAACCGCCGCCGTCAGCGGCTCGACCGCCGGCATTGGACTCGCGATCGCGACAGGTTTGGCCGCAGCCGGCGCGCTCACGATCGTCAACGGCCGCAAGCAGGATTGCGTAGACAACGCATTGCGCACGATCCGCGCAGCCGTGCCGGACGCCGCGCTGCGCGGCTTCGCCGCGGACCTGTCGTATGCACACGGTTGTGATGCGTTCAGCGCCACGTTTCCCGACGTCGACATCCTGGTGAATAACCTTGGCGTGTTCGGGCCCGGTGACATCTTCTCGACGCCCGACGAGGATTGGCACCGCTATTTCGAAGCGAACATCATGTCCGGCGTGCGGCTGACACGCAGCTACCTGAAAGGCATGATGGAGCGCCGCTGGGGGCGTGTGGTGTTCATCTCATCGGAGTCGGCGCTCAACATCCCACCAGACATGCTTGCATACGGCTTCTCCAAGACCGGGCAGTTGTCGATCGCGCGCGGCATCGCGAAATACGCAGCCGGCAGCGGCGTCACCGTCAATTCCGTACTACCGGGGCCAACGCTGTCGGCGGGCTTTCGGGCGATGCTCGAACAACCGGCGCGTGAACAAGGTAAAAGCGTCGAGCAAGCCGCCGACGAATTCGTCGTGACCCATCGCGGCAGCTCGATCCTGCGTCGTGCGGCCACGCCCGAGGAAGTCGCGAACATGGTCGTGTACGTGTGCTCGCCGCAAGCCAGCGCCACAACCGGTGCCGCATTGCGCGTGGACGGTGGTGTGGTCGATACGCTCGCATAACCGCGACCGGCGTCGTGTTCCCGTTGATAGGCATGACGTTGATCGCAGTGTGGCTGGCAGATCGCCTGCTGTTCGCGCGCCTGGACGAGCACGGAGTGCCAAGCAAGTGAATTAGCCGTTTGGCCGACTTGTAAAAATCTTTGTATGGACTATATTAGCCTAATAGTTCACACTTAGATGAGGTACCCGATGAGCCGTCCAATTCGAGTCGCTGACGGGGCCGCCGCGCCGATACCGCCCACCAGCCAGCCAACGCTGGCCGAAATGTCCACCGCTGGACTGCGTGCGTTCTTCAATATTGCCCATGACTGGCAACTGTCGGTCGATGAACAACTCGTGCTGCTGGGCTCCCCGGGGCGCTCGACGTTCTTCAAGTGGAAGGCCGCGCCCGATGCGGCACGGCTGTCACGCGATACGCTCGAGCGGCTCTCGCATTTGCTCGGCATTTACAAGGCGCTGCAGATCCTGCTGCCGCAGCCGGATCTCGCCGACGGCTGGGTCAAGCGACCCAACAGCGCGCCACCGTTCAACGGCAAGCGCGCGCTGGACCGGATGCTGGCAGGCAATCTCAGCGACCTGGTCGCCGTGCGGCAATACCTTGACGCAATGCGCGGAGGTTGGGCTTGAACGACGAGTACAGCACTGCTCAGCCTTCCGGCAACACCCAAAGTGAGGTCCGGGAGCCACCCCTTGCGGCGCTACGCGACCCGGGCTGCTGGCCCATCGCCACGCTCCAGTGGCAGCCTGCCTACCGGGTCGTGCCAACACGCTTGCCGGCGATCAACCTGTTCGATCGTATCGCATCAGCCAGCGACTTCGACGCGCTGTACGCGCTCGAGGCGATCACCAACGATCGCCTGCGCACTGAAGTCGGCGAAATCGACCTGGTGCCCCCCGAGGAGCGCCGCTTCGGTCCAGGCTACGGTCCGATCATGGCGGCGCTCACCCATCTGAATCCCGCTGGCAGTCGCTTCTCGCCGGGCACATTCGGCGTGTTCTATTGCGCGCGCGACGCACGTACCGCGATCGCCGAAACGCGCTATCACACCGCGTTGTTCCTGTCGGCAACGCATGAGCCGCCGATGCGCCAGCCAATGCGACTCTACACGGTTAACGCCCAAGGCAGCGTGCTGGATCTGCGTGAGCAACGCGATGCCCTCGCGCCGACCATCCTGCATCCGCATGACTACACATTCGGCCAGGCGCTCGGCACAGCCGCCCGCCATGCGGGCCATGCGGGCATCGCGTATCCTTCCGTGCGCGACCCGCAGGGCGAGTGCCTGGCAGCGTTCCGGACCACGCTGCTGCGGCAATGCCACCATGCCGCCTATCTGGAATACAACTGGAACGGCAGCCGCATCGACGTCGTGTTCGAACTGACCCAGGTCGGCTAACCGTGCGTGGGCCAGTCCAACGACGCGGCACCCCGCCGCAGCGCCTCGTGAGTCGAGATCGCATGGATGCGGCCGCTATGCACATTCACTATCGACAGCACACCATGCGGCAAGAACGCGCCTGTATCGACGAACGTCTGCGCGCCAACCGTGCGGACCTCGGGCACCGGCGTATGTCCGCAGTAAGTATGCGATAGTCCCCGCTGCACGCGCGGGTCGCCCCGGCCTGTGATCAACTGCCGCCCCCATAGTAGGCGCGCGCGCGTGCGCTCATCAAATTGCGCGGCATCCAGCGTGAGGTCGTCGCCGAAGAACTCAGCATGCAGCACGTTGAAGCGCCGCTCGCCGCTGCCTACGACACGCGCCAGCGGCAAGCGCCTGACGTGCGCCGCGTAGCGGCTCAGCATCTCGGCCGGCAGCGCGCGCGCCCACGCACCGCCTACCGAGTCCCAAACCGTCTGTGGCAACACGCCGTCGGCCACGTCGCACATCACCGCCTCGTGATTGCCCTTGACCGCGAAGAACCATGGCATTTCTAACAACGTGAGCGCCTCAACAGGATGCTCCCCACGATCGACCAGGTCTCCCACCGAAAACAGACGGTCGTGCGCCCCATGGAACCTCACCTGCGCTAACAGATAGCGCAGCGCATCGGTGCAGCCGTGCAAATCCCCGACGACGAAGTCGCGCCCTGTGTCATTCCACGGATGGAACGCGACAAAACGGTCAGAAGCCTCGTTCATGATGTCGATGATAGCTCCGGCGCGCCGTCTCCGTATGCGTCTGGTGTCACGTAGCAGATGCGGGGCAGCCCAGCTGCACGGCATCACGCGCCGCCCTGGGTACGCTGCACGGCAACGCGGCCGACGAGGCGCGCACGCCGCACGCGCCATGATCGCAAGCGGGCCTGCGGTTGACAGCGCGACGCCCGGCGGCCTGCTCATCCGCGCTCGGGCAACGTCAACGCGATCGAGGTGAAACCATCGGTCCCGCTCGCCGCACTCGATTTGCCGCCGTGCGCCAGCACGACGCGCTGCGTGACGGACAGGGCGAGCGGCATCCCGTCGGTGCCCTGCACCGGTGTCGTCCCGCGCAGGAATGGTTCGAACGCATGGGGCAAGTCCGGGTTAGTCAGCGCATCGGACGGCTGGAACCGGATACTCGCCCGCCATACGCCGTCCTCAAAGACGTTTTCCATGCTGACCGCCCCGCCAGGACGCGATGCGTCCACGGCATACGCCAACGCCGCCCACAGCGCCTGCGCAATGCGCGCGCCGTCCGCCACGATCGAGATACGCGACGGCGGCCAACGTACCTCGATCGCCGTGGCGCGTTCGCGCGCGAAAGTCGCATCCAGACATTGCACAACGTGCGCGACGATACGTTCGACGTCGAGCATCATCTTGTCCAGCGGCAGCGCCTTGCTTTGCGCGCGGGTAGCATCGATGACATCTTCGATGATGCGTACCTGCTGCTCCACGCCCGTGCGCAAGCCGGCCAATGCTCGCGCAATGGTGGGCTCGGCCTGCCCCACCTTGCTCTCCAAGACGTAGATCCAACTGTGAATGCCGTTGAGCGGACTGCGCAAGTCATGCGACGCCACCGACAACACGCGATCGCGCGCAAATAAGGCGGCAACGGTCTGCAGGTAGGCCGCGCGGGCGGCCAATGCATCGTCGGGCTCACCGTCAAAGTTGCCCGATGCAGGAATAGAGCGACTCAATACAATTTCTCCATTTGGCAAAGCACGGACCGGAACGCCAAGCCGTGACGGGTATTATAGGCATCGCGCTGGCGCTGTCACGATCCGCGCCGACAAAGGATCCGGCTCACGCCACTGCCTGTGCAAGTCGGAGCCAGACCTCAGCAAGGCTCCCCTTCTAGCAAGGCTCGATCCCGCTGGTGCCCGGCCGTTTGCGCTACGATGTCGGCTTTTGACTCAAGGAATTCCCGCCATGGCCACTGTAACGACCGCCTCCGGGCTGCAATACGATGATTTGACCAAAGGTGCCGGCGCGCAAGCTCAAGCAGGCCAGACGGTCAGCGTGCACTACACCGGCTGGCTTATCGACGGACAGAAGTTCGATTCCAGCAAGGACCGCAACCAGCCGTTTTCGTTCGCACTGGGCGCCGGCATGGTCATCCGAGGCTGGGACGAAGGCGTGCAGGGAATGCGCGTGGGCGGCGTGCGCCGGCTGACGATCCCGCCGCAATTGGGCTATGGCGCACGCGGCGCAGGCGGTGTCATCCCGCCGAATGCAACGCTCGTGTTCGAGGTGGAGTTGCTCGGCGTCTAAGCCGCCCGCCGCGCACGACGCGCCGCGGCTGACGGCCCTGTGACGCCCGACGGCTAGTGCAATTGCCAGTTCGTGACCTTGACGATCGCCGCGTCGGCGTTCTTCAAGTCCGTTTCGCCTTGGTCCATCAGCTTGCTCCATTGCTTGACCCGGTTTTTACCGTTGGGCGAGGTATTGTAGTCGTGCGTGTCGACGACCTTGGCCCGTTCGGCATAGAACCGCGTCATAAAGGTCTTCTCGTTCGGGCTATCGCCGGAGCGCGCGAGCAGCGCCTTCAGCGAGTCCCCGCCGCCGTCCGCCCCCTGGTTCAATGCCGTGTCAACGAACGATCCGATCGTCAGCGCGCTGTTAAAGCCGCGCTGGCGAGCCTGTTGCACGCTGTATTGGATGTCCACGTTATAGAACGTGCGCCACATCGCCTCGCGCCACGTCGGGTTGTTCTGTTGGGCTTTGACCTTGCTGCAAAAAATCTTGCTGCTGTCCGAGATCTTTAAAATCGAGCCGGACATCTTGCCATGCGCGCCAATGCGGGTCAGTCCGCCTTCCGCAGACGGAATCTTGGCACCACTGAGCGCATCGAACGTCTTGAATAGCTCGGGACCGTCAGGTCCGGTATCGTTCGAACCGCCCGTGGTCGCGCCGAAAATCCCGATCGTATAGCCACGATCATCATGGATGTTCTGACAGTACCCATAGTACTTCGTCCATTGCAGCGAGTCCTGCTCCGGCTTGTTGATTAGCTTCATGATGTTGTTCCACTGCTCGCCGTCCAAACCCGTGTTCTTCTTCAAGAATTGCAGTGTCGCAGGGGAGAAATTGGCGTCCGGATTGCCGCTAGCCACGTTGGCGACCGCATTGCAAGTTTGCCCGACACGCCACGGCTGGCCAGTATTACCGTCGCCACTGTTCAGGTCTGGCGCGTTGCCCTGCGTCCAGTAGGCCGCAGTGTAGTTTCGCCCGGCGTAACTGACTACCTCACCGCCCTGGTAGATCGTCTTGGCGTCCCAAGGCGCGTCGCAGGGTTCGCTGTTCGGCTGCGCATCGTCGGCGCGTGCCATGCCAGAGACGGCCAACAGGCCAAGGCCCATAGCAACGGCACAAGACATGCGCGTCAACGTCTTTGAAATCAATTGGTTCAAGGCAGACTCCATATTGTTTATGCGTTGAAGATTGCAAGCGTGCCGGCGACGGACAGCCGATACCGTAAAGCAAAGCGGGATCCGCGACGCGCCCAGGCCGAAGCGCGCGGTCACTTGCACGAACCAGGTCCGCCATTTTTGCAATCTCGTCCACTACGACGGTTACCGGCGAGCGGTCGAGCCCAGTGTTGGGCCATCGGAGTCGTGACAAATCGATAATAGGCAGACCTGTCTGTCTAATTTACGCGGAAAAACCCTCGAAAGGATCGAGCAAACATTCCAATGACTGCGCACGGCGCTTATGCGATCATCGCGGCAATTTATCCCAGCAAGAATGGGGCATTGGCGTCTCGGATGTGTGCCGGCCCGGATGCCCGCGCCACACGTTATCCTTGCAGCACACTCGCGAAAATCTTGTCTAGCGCCTGGTCCAGCGCCGCGCGTTCAGCCTCGGACAACGCCGCGAGGATCGCATCGTTGCGTTCGCGGGAAATCGATGCGGCCTTGCGAAACAACAAGGCTCCTTTCGTCGTGAGCACGATGCGCACGCCACGACCGTCTTCCTCGTCCGCTTCTTTAGTCAGCAAACCCTTCTTGCCAAGCACGTCGGTGGCGCGACTCGCCTGACTGCGATCCAAGTTCGACGCGCGCCCGAGATCCGATACCGACAACGGACCGAACGAGCCGACGCTGAGCAGCACGCGCGCCTCGGTCAACGGCAATCCCAGGCGGGCAACAAATGCGTCGTTCATTACCTTGTCGGTCAGCTTTTTGAGCCAATGCAGCCGATAAGTGAAAAGCTGGTCGATCGGGCTCGGAGCAGGACGTCGGGTACGCATGGACGATCGGGACATTGACAATCGATGGTGAAACGAGCATCCAGCATACCATTGCTACCCCGGCGCTCTGCTTACGCTGCCTGCTTACACTTTTTGGCGATACCCTCTGTCAATCCACTTTTCCAGTCTGCTCCATCAAGCCGCACCACCACGGCCCCCACCCAGCCCCGCTGCCAGCTCTCTGCGTCATCCGGCAACCGATATGATGCGTGCGCACGCATCATATCGGTTGCACTCACATCGATAAGCCGTTACGATAGTCACCGATGCCCGATCCGGCACGACCGGCATGATGTGCCGGCCACAAGGAGACGAACATGGCCACACCGCAGCATACGGCGCCCCCGTCCTGGTGCACTGCCGACGAATGGCACGCCCGCGTGCAACTCGCCGCCACCTATCGGGTCTTCCACCTGCTCGGCTGGACCGAACTGATCTTCAATCACATCACGCTTCGTGTGCCGGGGCCAAACAAGCATTTTCTGATCAATCCGTTCGGCCTTACCTATGATGAGGTGACTGCGTCGAATCTGGTGAAGATCGACGTGGACGGCAACATCCTGAGCACCAGCGACTATCCGATCAACCCGGCCGGCTACATCATTCACAGTGCGATCCATCGCAACGTGGACGATGCACATTGCGTGATGCACGTACATACATCTGCCGGGCTGGCGGTCGCCTGCATGCACGACGGATTGTCGTATTCGAACTTCTATGCGGCACAGCTGCACGATATGGTCGCCTATCACACATTCGAGGGCATCACCGTGCATGCAGATGAACAGCAGCGGCTATTGGCTTCGCTCAGCGACAAGCGCCTGCTAATCCTGCGCAACCACGGATTGCTGTCGCACGGGCGCACGCTGGCGCACGCGTTCGTCTTGCTGTGGACGCTAAATCGCGCGTGCGAGATCCAGGTTTTGACTGAGTCGATGCGCGGTGACGTGCTCCCCATCCCCGCGCACGTCACTGCGCGCGCCACGCGCGACGCGTTGCAGTTCTCGCCGGACACCGGCGCCGGCGAGGCCGTGCTGGCTGCGTTGATCCGCCGCGTCGAGCGCATCGATCCGTCCTACAAGGCGTGACACCGTGATGTCCAAAAATATCACCATCGTGGGCGCCGGCGCGGTCGGCGGCCTGCTGGCGGGCAGGCTTGCACAGGCCAGTGTTCCGGTCAAAGTGCTGGCCCGTGGCGCGCAACTCGAGGCGATTCACTCACGCGGACTGACGCTGATCGAGGATGGCGAGCCCACGATCGTGCACGCGCACGCCACAGACGATCCCGCCGCGCTCGGCGCCCAAGACATCGTGTTCGTGTGCCTGAAAGGCCATGCACTGGTCGATGCAGCAGCATCGCTGGCGCCATTGATCGGCCCGCACACGCGGATCGTGTCGGTCATGAACGGCGTGCCGTGGTGGTTCCTGCACCAATTCGGTGGCGCATGCGCCGATCGGCGGCTCGAATCGGTAGACCCTGGCGGCGTCGTATCCGCGGCGCTGCCCGTGGCACAGGCCGATGGCCTCGTCGTGCACCTGGCCGCATCGGTGCGCGAACCCGGCGTGATCGTGCGCAACAAGGGGAACCTGCTAATCGCTCGGGCACCGCACGACACCGGCGACGCGGTCCAGCATGAGATTGTCCGGCTGCTACGAGACGCTCGTTTCGACGTGTCGCTCGCCTCTTCGATCCAACATGAGATTTGGGCGAAGCTGTGGGGCAACATGACGATGAACCCAATCAGCGTGCTCACCAGCTCAACCGCCGACGTGATCCTGGACGATCCGCTCACCGCACGCCTGGTCGTCGAAGTGATGCGGGAAGCGCAAGCCATCGGTGCGAAGCTGGGACTGGACATGGGCATGAGTGTCGAGCAACGCAATGCTCAGACGCGCCAACTCGGTGCGTTCAAGACATCGATGTTGCAAGATGCCGAAGCCGGCAGGCCGATGGAGATCGATGGAATCGTCGGCGCGCCGTATGAGCTTGCCCGGATGAGCGGCGTGCCAACGCCCTATCTGGACATGCTGCTTGGCCTGATACGGCTGAAGGGTCGTAGCATGGGGCCCTACGTCGGCGGCGCTGTCGGGTAGCGGCAGGCTGGGTCTATGGCATCGGCGACGGCCAACGTCCAAGCACTGCCGCGCAACGTGGTCGCCGACGGCACCGCGCGGCGCCTAGCGCCTGACTGGTTGATTCAGGCTCGCAAAGTCAAGCGCAGCACCACATGCGTGTTCACGCTCGGCGGTCGCTGGTTTAGTTCGTTGACGGCCTGCGTACGGGACTTTACGCAGGCCGCTGCACACTTGTCCCCCGTCATCCAGTCCAACGCACGGCCTTTCGACGGTCAAGATCCGACAATCCCGTCCCTATTAAATACATACTTGAGCGCCACCCTCTCGACGCAGCGTGTCTAGACTGTTACTCTGCGCGGCGCAGAGGCAGCACGCGCGGCTCACCGGTTCATGCGTGGTGCACCCGCCAATACGTTCCTCTTACAGGAGGGATGCATGCAAATCCACAACCCACCAAGGCTCAAAGGAGGCTAAAAGTGAAAAAACTATTTGCCGCTATGTCTGTCGCGGTTGTCGCCTTCGGCGCATCCGCCGGCGCTTATGCCAAGGACTGGTCCACTATCCGATTCGGCGTCGACGCGAGCTATCCGCCTTTCGAATCGAAGGCCGCGGACGGCAAGCTAGTCGGCTTCGACATCGACCTGGGCAACGAGATCTGCCGTCGCTTGCACGCCAAGTGCATGTGGGTCGAGAACAATTTCGACGGCATGATTCCCGCCCTCAAAGCGCGTAAGTTTGACGGCGTGCTGTCCTCGATGACAATGACGCCGCAGCGCGCCAAGCAGGTCGCGTTCTCGGCCAAACTGTTCAACACGCCGACGCGGCTGGTAGCCAAGGTCGGCTCGAGCATCCAGCCGACGCCAGAATCGCTCAAGGGTAAGCGCGTGGGCGTCGAACAAGGCACCATTCAAGAAACATACGCGAAGACGTACTGGGCGCCTAAGGGCGTCGAGGTTGTCCCCTACCAGAATCAGGATCAGGTCTATGCCGACCTACTCGCTGGCCGCCTAGACGCGGCGCTGCAGGACACGGTACAAGCCGACGTCGGCTTTCTGAAAACGCCGCGCGGCAAAGGATACGCATTCGTCGGCCCTAGCCTGCAAGACGAAAAAACGCTGGGTACCGGTGCGAGCATCGGCCTGCGCAAGAAAGACACCGACCTGAAGGTGATGATCAACAAGGCCATCTCCGACATGCTCAACGATGGTACTTATAAAAAGCTCGAGCAAAAGTACTTCGATTTCGACATATACGGGGGCTGAGCAACGCGGTGCGCGGTCACGCGGGGGCAGCCACGCCCGGCTTCCAAGCGCCGCGCTGCACAGGCCGCCAACGACGGCTTTACGCCTGCCGGCGCAAGTCTGCCGGCGGCACCTTCATTTGCTGCCGATACTTCGTCACGGTACGCCGGGCCACCTGGATGCCCTGCTGCGTCAGCATCCGCGCAAGCGTGACGTCGGACAATGGATCGCGTGCATTCTCGGCATCGATCATTTCCTTAAGCAATGCCCGCACGGCCGCCGCGGAACACGTTCCGCCGCTCTGGGTACACAGTTCACGGGGGAAGAAGTGCTTGAACTCGAATATGCCGCGCGGCGTCGCCATGTATTTGTTGCCCGTGGCGCGCGAGATCGTCGACTCGTGCAGGCCAAGCTCATCCGCGACGTCGCGCAGCACTAACGGCTTTAGTGCGATTTCACCGTATAGGAAGAACGCCTTTTGGTGGGCCACGATGCATTCGGCGACCCGCTGGATCGTATCAAAGCGCTGCTGCGCATTACGCAACAGCCAGCGCGCTTCCTGCAATTGCTGCCCCAGCGGCGAGCGGTTAGTACCCGATGCTTGCGCAAACAAATCCGCGTACATCCGGTTGATCCGAGCGCGCGGTAGCACGGCGGGATTCACGGTAACGACAAACTTGTCTCGCGCCTGCCGCACGATCACGTCCGGCACAACATAGTTGTCCTCAGCCCGTCCATAGGCATTGCCGGGCTTCGGATCAAGCTTGCGGATGAGCGCACAGGCCTCGTGCAACGCGCGCGTGCTGCAACCGATATGCTTCTGCAATTCACCGAATTCGCGCCGCGCCAACCGCTCCAAGTGATGCACGATGATCTCACGTGCAATGTCGCGCCGTGGCGTGTCATCCGGCATCGCATTCAACTGCAACAGCAGGCACTCGGACAATGAGCGGGCGCCGATACCAGGCTTGTCCAATGATTGGACAAAACGTAGCGCAACCAGCAACTCCTCGTCCGTGGGTGGCGTACCAAGCTCGGCGAGCGCGGCCAGCTCCGACAGGGGTTGGCGCAGGTAACCATCGTCGTCCAGCGCCTCAATCACCAATTGAGCCAACTCCTGGTCGCGCTCATCAAGGCGATACAGGCACAACGTGCCCTGCAATTGCTCGCGTAGCGACGGCTGAATGCGTAACCAGGCAGTCGGGTCGCTGTTGTCCGCGCCACTGTACTCACGAATTGGGCCGTGATCATACGGATCGCCAGCAAAATCCGTTGTGGCCGTATCCGAATAGGGTGTTTCCGCAGCCACACCGGCGGCCTCCGTGCCGCTGGTGATGGGTTCGGCGCAGGACGGCAATACGCCGTCCCCACTATCACAGCCAGCGCTGGTCAGCGTATCCGGTACCGCATCTTCGACTCCGTTCAACGAGTCGTCCTCGAGAAAAGGATTAGAGTCCAGCGCCGCGCGCAGTTCTTGCTGGAACTCGACGGAAGACAGCTGCAAAAGGCGCACCGACTGCTGCAGCCGCGGCGTCAATGCCAGCGACTGACGCATGCGTTGTTCCAGTAGTTGGGGCATTTTCGGTAATCCTTCAATTTTGAAAAACAAGCGCGACCGCACACACACAATGCGGCGCGGACCGCTGTCTCATGGACAAGCAACACCCGTGCCAATTGCGTGATGGGCCGCCATGCGGTGAGCACATGCCGATCCCGGCGTGCGGTGGCTACGGCCTACCCGTGCCCTTTTTACAACGGTGCGGGAAGACATTCATCGTCGGATGTCAGGCGAGGTCGCTGTTGTGCCTGCCACGATGCCTGCCACGATAACCGTCTGTACCTGCCCGACAGTCCAGGCACAAACCCACTGACCCCGTGGCTTCCGGCATGCCAAGTGCGGTGTTCGAAGGCTGCATCTCGCCAAACACGGCATGCATGCTGAGCCATCCGCTAAGAGTTCATCATGGCAGCTATGCCGCCGCTCTCAGGATGAGCGTGATGACGGCACGCAAGCACGAGAAGCAGTGTATCCAGAGCGTGCTGGCGGATTCATGGCTGTTGATGGCACCAAGCTGGGCACAGAGCACAGCAACGATGAACTGGCCAAACAAGGCAAGCCCGCGGAGTGCCAAGCACAGGCATAGACCGCGGCGGTCAGGCATAACATCCGATAGATGCGTGTATGGATTGAGTGCCTCGCACGCGGGCGCGCTCAGGCGCTCTCGTCGCCCGGCTCCAAGCGCTCAAGCATCGCCGCTGTGATGCGCTGGCGCGTGCTCCAATAGCCAGCCCAGGGGTCCGCGCCTAATCGGTCGAGCCGCTCGGCGATGTTGCGCAATGTCCATTGCGCCGCGCTGCTCGTGTGAGGCACCTCGTCCCATGTGAGGGGCATCGACACAGCCCCCCCTGGCCGGGCGCGCGGTACGTAGGCGGCGATCGTGGTTGCGCCGCGGCTGTTGCGCAGGTAATCGACGAAGATCTTGCCCCGGCGATTCTGCTCGCCCATTTTTGCACCAAACTGCGCTGACCAGACGGTGGCCATATGGCGGGCAATGCGCTGCGAGAACGCCTTGGTGTCGTCCCAACTGGCGTGTGAGTCCAACGGGACGACCACATGCAACCCCTTTCCGCCGCTGGTTTTGCACCAGCACCGTAAGCTGAGGTCAGCCAACACAGTGCGCAAACGTTCGGCGGCCTCAAGCATAGCGCGCCACGGCAACGCTGGATCGGGATCAAGATCAAAGACGACCCGGTCGGGATGTTCGATGGCAGGAAGCTGTGCGTTCCATGTATGGAGTTCGATTACGTCCATCTGGGCGGCCCCCACCAGCGCCGCCGTATCGTCGATGGTAATCAGTGGCTTGTGTCCAGGGTCCAGGCCTTCGTGCTGCGTGACATGCGGTATCGCAAGCCGATCGCTATGCCTTTGGAAAAACAACTCTGCATCGATCCCGCCCGGTGCGCGCAATAACCCGACAGGCCGTGCGCGCAGATGAGGCAGCAACACCGGGGCCACCCATTCGAAATAGCGAACCAGGTCAATTTTGCGGGTACCGGTGTGCGGATCCATCACCCGATCGGGATGCGAAATCCGCACACCCGCCACCGTCTCATGCAAGTTGCGTTGCTCCGAGTCTTTCATACAGCAGCGGTTATCGCCTGATCAGGCCAAGCAACAGCGTCGCCAGAAAAATCACGAGGAAGATGAAAAACAGTATTTTTGCGATTTCAGCTGCGCCCGTAGCGATCCCGCCAAAGCCGAATACGGCAGCGATGATAGAAATGATGAAAAAAATAACAGCGTAACGAAGCATGGCATTTTTCCCCAAATCAAAGGCCGGCAACGGCCATCGGCACATGACTAGACCCCTTGCGCGCGTGCCAGTCGCACAAGCAGATGAAAACCGTCAGACGATGGGACACGGCGGCACGACGGTAGCGCGATTCATTGTGGTTTCGCGTCGGCAGCAAGCTTGCGGATCGCCTGTCTGTCCCTCAGCGATGACATCCGTGACATGGCGTACTCCGTGTGTGGGCAGGGTGAGTGATACAGCCAGACGTAACGGCTCCGTTGTTTCGACTCTCTTCGGCATTGCATCAATCATGCCTGGCTAATCTGCTGCCGCCCCGACCCGGGGCCGCTAAGTCGGCGACGCATGGGCATGAAGCTTGCGAAAGCGCGTTGTCGCATACCGAGAGGCCGCCATGACAAGCAGCACCCGTTCCCATCCCTCCACCCGGCACCGTAATGGCCGCCCGCCGCGCCAGCGTCACGCGACAGCGCGCGCTGCCCATTGCGGCAACCGTGCAAAACGCTGGTCACGCGACGTGACCCAGCACAGCCACGCGTTGGACTTGGAGCCGGATGTCTTCAAGCAGGGCACGGCGCAGCAAATCGCTGAATCGCTTAAGCGCGCGTCGATGCACAGCACACGGCGTCGCGGCACGCCGTTCCAATCGGCCATGTCGATGCTAAATTTTTACATCAACCGAGCCGGAAAGCACTTACCTGTGTCGCGCCGCCAGGTCCTGGAACGATCCAAGCAGGCATTGCGGGACACATTCGGCCGGCGCCGAGGATCGTGACAATGCGCGCCCGAGCGTCTATCCGACCCAGCGCGCCCATGCATCATGTGTGAAACAACCTGGTTCCTCATCGTAGGCGGCATCTTCGTCGTAATGGGCATCGCCGGCTCGCTGCTCAAGCGCCTGCCCTGCAGCAGCGCGATGCTGTATCTGGCAATAGGCGCTGCACTCGGCACGCCCGGAGCCGGAATACTCGCGCTGGATATTTTTCGCGACGCGCATTTGCTGCGAGTGTTGACTGAGGTGGCCCTGCTCGTGTCGCTATTCGCCATTGGCTTGCGGTTGCGGGTGCCGCTGGCCAATCCACTTTGGGGCTTGCCGCTAAGGCTCGGCGTGCTGGCGATGCTCGTCACGATACCGTTATTGACTGCGTTCGGCATGGTAGTACTCGACCTACCAGTCGGTCCCGCACTGTTGATAGCCGCCATCCTGGCCCCGACCGATCCCGTGCTGGCCCACGACGTTCAGGTACAAGACTCACGCGATCAGGACCAAATGCGTTTTGCGCTGTCCGGCGAAGGCGGATTGAACGACGGGGCGGCCATGCCATTCGCGCTCCTAGGCATTGCCTTGTGCATCCAACCGGATAGGCCGATCGCCGCGGCACTGTCCCCGACCTTCATGGCTCATGCGCTCTGGGGCGGCGTCGGTGCAATCAGCATCGGTGCCACCCTCGGATGGGCAACGACCCATGGAGTGGCATGGCTGCGCACACGGCACGCACAGGCACTGGGCCTGGAGGGCTTTTTTGCCCTCGGGCTGATTGTGTTGTCGTACGGCGCCGCAGAACTCGCCCATACATACGGATTCCTTGCAGTCTTTGCCGCCGGTGTCGCGATGCGCCGTGTCGAGCATCGTGCCAGTGGCGAGCGCACGGCGCAGGCGACGATCGGCACACTCGACCCACAGAACGTTCAGGCGACTGCGGCACATCCGGACAAGGCTCACGCCTACATGGCCGAGTCCATTCTCGGCTTCACGATCGAACTGGAGAAAATCGCGGAAATGGCCACGATGATCGTCATCGGCAATGTACTAACTACCTTGCCAGCGCCGTTGTTAAGCCAGCGCAATGCGATGGTGGCGGCCGTGCTATTTCTACTTGTTCGCCCACTCGCGGTGGGCATTTCACTGGCCGGCTCCCGCGCCTCGCCGGCACAGCGTCGCCTGATGAGCTGGTTCGGCATCCGTGGAATCGGTTCGTTCTACTACACCGCCTTCGCAGTCGAGCACGGTGTGCAGGCTAGCACGGCGATCGTGTCCACTGCATTGTTCGTCGTCACTGCATCAGTTGTAGTCCACGGCATTTCCGCTACGCCGTTGATGAACTGGTATCAGCGATGGCGGCAAGCTCATCAATAAAATGCCAAACTGGAAATCCCTACCGCCATAGCTAAGAACCCATACTGCCATGCAAGACAGACCCCCAGTGCTGCCAGCCAACCTGTGGAAACAACGGTGACCACGATGTCAGGGCGAGCTGTGCTGCATGATCCTGCCGCTTTCGAACTGATGGTCCAGAACATCAAGGACTACGCGATTTTCATGCTTGATCCGGAAGGCCACGTCGCGAGTTGGAATACCGGTGCTCAGTACATTAAAGGATACCGTGCCGAAGAAATCATCGGGCGCCACTTTTCAGTGTTCTACAGTCCGGCCGACATCGCGGACGGCAAACCCGAATATGAATTGCGGCATGCCGCCGAATTCGGCCGCGTTGAAGATGAGGGTTGGCGCGTCCGTCGGGACGGATCGAGATTCTGGGCCAATGTCGTGATCACAGCGCTGCGCGCGCCATCGGGCGAATTGTACGGCTTCGCAAAAATCACCCGCGACTTGACCGAGCGACGTGCAGAGGAGGACAAGCTTCGCCAGAGCGAAGAACGGTTCAGACTGATGGTCGAATCGGTCAAGGACTACGCCATTTGCATGCTGGATCCACAAGGCCGCGTGGCGAGCTGGAACGCTGGCGCCATGCAGATCAACGGGTACCGTTCAGAAGAGATCATTGGCCGCCATATGTCTGTCTTCTATCGCGACGACGATAACACCGACGGCATGCCTGAGCAGCAGTTGCAAGCCGCCGCGAACACGGAGCGTGTCGAGGACAATGCATGGCGCGTGCGCAAGGACGGCACATTGTTCTGGGCCAATGTTGTGATCACGGCGGTACGCGACGCCGCCGGCGCACTGCTTGGCTTCACCATGGTGACGCGCGATATGACCGAGCGCAAGCGTCTGGAGGAACTAGAGCTGTCCAGCCGCCGCATGAGCGAATTTCTCGCGATGCTCGCGCATGAATTGCGCAATCCGCTTGCCCCCGTGCGTAATGCAGTCAGCGTGATGCAGCTGGTCCCGAATGTCGATGCGACGATGCGTCATTGCCGCGACGTGATCGATCGGCAGGTCAGCCATTTGACGCGGCTTGTCGACGATCTGCTGGACATCGGGCGAATCACCACCGGCAAGTTGGAGCTGCGCCTGGCCTGCATCGACATGGCGGAAGTCGTCGCCCGCAGCGTGGAGGCTGCCCGCCCGTTCATCGACGAGCGTTGGCAGAGTTTGCACGTGCAATTGCCGCCCCAACCGGCCTGGGTCCGTGGCGACATGACACGATTGGTCCAGGCAGTGCAAAACTTGCTGGACAACGCCTCCAAGTTCTCGCCCAGCGGCGCTCGGATCAGCATTGAGGTCACTGTCGGAAAGCGCATGATCTTCCTGCGCGTGATCGACCAGGGCCGGGGCATCTCGCAGGAGGGTCTGAAGTCGATCTTTAACCTGTTCGTGCAAGAAAACCACGCACAGAATCCAACCGATACTGGCCTGGGAATCGGCCTGACGCTGTGCCGCTCGCTGATCGAGCTTCATGGCGGAATGATCGACGCGTCCAGTGATGGGCTCGGCAGCGGCAGCACGTTCACGATACGGTTGCCGATCGCCCGGCATCAAGCACAGGCGGATCCGCCGGCATCGTCCAGCGTCGTCATGTCTACACCGTCGATACCCCTACGGGTGCTCGTCGTGGACGACAATCGCGATTCCGCCGACAGCCTCGCCGTCCTGCTCGAACTCAAGGGCCACATGGCCCGCGTGGCCTACGATGGCGCGCACGCGATCGAGATCGCCCGCGTGTTCCTGCCGGATCTCGTGCTGACCGACCTGGCCATGCCCAATGTCGACGGGTTCGGCGTGGCGGGCGTATTGCGCTCGAGTGTGGACCTGTCCGGCTCGACGCTTGTTGCGATGTCTGGCTTCGGCCAACCAGGTGACCGCGCCCGATCGTTGGCCAGCGGTTTTGACGCGCACTTGGTCAAGCCGATTAAACCAGCCCAGTTAGATGCGCTGCTCGAGCGCAGCATGCGGCAAGCCAGTAAGGACTCCTTGCAACGCTGACGACGCAACGCTGACGACTCGGGCCTCGACGTACGGTGCACCGTGCTTTCCTGCTCCCCGCTCGATGCTCAGTGCCCAGTGCGCAATGCCCAGTGCCCAGTGCCCAGTGCCCAGTGCCCAGTGCCCAATGCCCAATGCTCAGTGCTCAGTGCTCAGTGCGTCTGTACATCATAGATCGGCTGGACCGCTGGCGGGTGATGGCCGGTAAATCAGAACCGGTGGCGAACGCCTGCGGCGATCAATAGCTGGCTCCCACCCGATGCGGGCTCGGCGGTATTGATCATGGCTGGCACGCCAGCCGATGCGTGCTGGTAAATCGCCTCCATGTAGGTGTCGGTACGCTTGGAGAGCGCATAATCGAGTTGCACGGCGCCCTGGTGCCAGTGCGCATCGGACGCCTTCGTGTACGTGTATAGGCCAGCCAGCGTCAATGCGGGCATGAGTTGATATACGCCATTGACCTCGTAGTTGCTGAATCCGATTGAACGGGCACTGGCGCTCGCGTCGGCATCCGCAACACCTGTATAGGTTGCACGAGACCACGCGGCACCCAGCGTCAAGTCTCCCAGCGCGTAGTTCGCGCCGACGCCGTAGGTATTCTGCGCACCGACAGTGGCATTGAACGCGTCGCGGTTCGAGCCGGGCAGCGCCGCGATATCGTAGGCGCCGGCTGCCGTCCTGCCGCGGCCGCCCACGTGAAGGTATGCGGCGCCCGCATTGAACGGGCCGTTCTGGTAGCTCGCCCCGACGCTGTACGCACGGTTGTTTGCGAATTGTCCCGCCGCGTTCGAGAACGCATACATGCCGCCCGCGCTGAAACCCGCGAATTGGGCACTGGTGTACTTGATCGAATTACGCGCCAGGTATGAGTTGTTCGCATTATCGTTGTCGAACGGATGGGCGAACGCAGTGCCGCCCGCCCCGCCCGTTAGCGTAACGGGTGCAAAGTAGTCATGGACTGCATCGTATTGGTGACCCAGCGTGATCGTGCCGTATCGCTCGTTGCCTAAACTGACGTAATACGGATGATCATTCAGTGACTGCCCGGTGGTCACCGCGAAGCCGCGCTCGAGCCGAAACACCGCCTTGTTTCCGCCACCGAGATCTTCCGAGCCTTGTACTCCCCAATAGCTGCCGTCGATCAAGCCGCTGGTCGCCTTGTACTGCGCATGGTCGGCGACATTGCTCAACCATGCGACACCAGTGTCCAATTCACCGTACAGCGCTACACTGCTCTGTGCGTGCGCTTGGGTTACGCAGGCAGCTAACACGATTAAATAAAGGCGCCTGTCGACCAGGCGCCGATTTTGTTTGCCAGACATGGGTATGGGTCACTTGAAAAGAGGAAAGCTGCGAAGTCGACTTGTCGGGACGGCCGCAGTGGCGACTATAGCCTCGTCGTTCGGGCCGCCATGATGGACAGTGCGCCACGCGCTCTAATGCTTCGCATCTATTACGGTGAGCGGGCCACTGGAAGGCCTTGTAGGCATCGCTCGGCAAGACGCTGTTCGTGCACAAGCCCCGCGGCATCGTGTCGCCACAGCACGACGCCATGCTGCTCGGTTTCACCCGGCAGGTGCTGCATTGCGCGACGCAATCCGGTATCTCGGCCGCCCGATGCGCGTAGTGGATCAATATATCCGACTACACCACACATTAGCCAGCCGGATGCAGTTCGCAATCGTGCACATCTCTGCTATACTCCATCGCTTTCGGGGCGTAGCGCAGCCTGGTAGCGTACCTGCATGGGGTGCAGGTGGTCGGAGGTTCAAATCCTCTCGCCCCGACCAGTTTCAAACCCGCGTCGGCTAAGGCTTTCGCGGGTTTTTTGTTACTGCCTGTTTGTTGTGCAATGGGGGGGGCGATATTAGAAGATTTCTAATATGTCTCATGCCTTCGGTACCGCTCGGCACTTTCAACGTCCGCTAGTTCGACGACGCACTGGCCTACCGGCCAGCACCACGTCGAGCTAACGAGCGGCGCGTCATCGGCAGCATCTCCGACCCACCACACAGACGTAGCTTTAGAGCGCACGCAGCTTGTCTATCTCCCGCTGGTCGTCGTTGGCAATGGCAAAAACGCGTTGCGCCGGAGTCAGATCACGCCCCCCTTGTCCCGCTTGGGCGTTTTTTGCGTTGCAGAACGAAACCGGAGCTTCAGTGAGCAAGCGGGTGCTCGGCCAAGTACTGGCGCAGGGCCGCATTTACGCGAGTTTGCCAGCCTTTCCCGGTAGCCTTAAATGCATCTACTAAGTCAGCGTCCAGGCGTATGGCTGTAAATATCTTGGTCTCTTCAGCCTTCGGGCGACCGCGAGGGCGTTTGGCGACCAGCGCGGCATATACTTTGGACGGCAAGACCTCGCCTGCGGGCTTCGCCTTGGCAAAATCCTCATCAGCCCACTCGTGGGTGTCCGGGTCAGCCGCAATGCCAGTGTTGATAGCAGCGTCTTCTTCCGGGGTGGGACTAATGTGCTCGGCTTTAAGTTTCGGCATATCGCTTTTCCTCACGCTTGTTGGCCTTACGCAAACTGATGACACGGATGACATCACCGCGAAAGCAGTAGATCAGCACATGCAAGCGTTCACCGATGTAGCCCATTGCTTCGAATCGTTGCTCGGCGTACTCCTTGCGTGTGTCCCCACGAACTACGGCCGTTTCCCACTCAAAGAACTCGGCGTCAGCGAGCGACAATCCATGCTTGTCAAGATTGCTGTCATCTTTGGTTGGGTCAAATTCGTAGTCTATGAATATTATTGTATAAACAAAAAACAGGAGTTTCAAGTGTTTTTTGTTTATACAATAAATTGTCGATCACAAGCGAGGTTCACTGACAGGCTGTCTCCGGTCGCACCGCACATACGTAGCGCCGAAGCGCACGCAGCTTGTCTATTTCTCGCTGGTCGGCGGCGGCGACGGCAAAAACGCGTTGCGCAGTCGCTGTGTCGAGGTCTGCGTAGACGGCGGTTCCATGGCCTACGCAGGTAGCGCTGGACACGTCATCGCGGTTGGCTGAGCCGTTACGGACGGCGACGCGCAGCCGACTTGCCCAGCCCACTCGCCACGCGATGGAGCTAGCCTATTTGACCGGACAGCGGCCGGCGGATGTGCTTAAGCTGATGTGGGCCAACGTGCGGGACGGCGATACCGTTCACCGACCGCCTCTATCCATTCCCGTCGTGTTGACATACTGAGCCTGCTCGCCATAAGTCGTCCCCGCCAGCATTCTGACGGGTCACACATTACATGAGGCAACAGGCTCCGCTCGGTAGCAAAAAACCTGAGTCAATGCGACCGGCCAAGATGATTGTCGCTGTCCACCAGTCAATGCGAGGACGTTCTCGAAAAAAGTGAGTTCGCCCGCGCAGCGCTGGGAAGTCGTGCAGCAGTTTCTTAAACAATACGACTATTCGGAGCGCCGGGCGTGCGCGCTCGTTGGTCTGAATATCCTTGCACAGGATGAACTATGCCGAGGCAATCCACTCTTTCTATCCAAGACGAGCATTGAGCGCATCGAACCGATCCGGTGGATAAAATGCTAGATCACTGTGTTTTCACCATTCCTGCATGACGCCAGCCTTCGCTCCATACCAGCACCTCGCGTCAATCCTTCTTCCGTTTGCAACGGAAGGGGACGACGGCGCTCACGACGTAGCCCACCTTCAACGCGTGTGGAAAAATGCGTTCGCCATCCAGTCAAAGGAGGGTGGCGACGCACAAGTGCTGTTCGCCGCCGTCCTGCTGCACGACTGCGTTCAGGTGGAAAAGAACTCGCCGCTGCGCGCGCAAGCCTCTCGGCTGGCTGCCCGACGCGCTACGCAAATTTTGCGGCGACTTGGATGGCAAAAAGAGAAGATTGAATCCATCGCTCATGCAATCGAAGCGCACAGTTACACGGCCGGTATCGCGCCAAACACGCTCGAAGCCAGGATTCTGCAGGACGCCGATCGGCTGGACGCCATCGGCACACTCGGTATCGCACGATGCTTCTACGTCGCTGGACGCATGGGATCGCAACTCTATGCACACGCCGATCCGCACGCACAATACCGGCCGCTGGATGATGCGCGATACGCGCTTGACCATTTTCACGTGAAGCTATTAAAGCTCTCCGCCCATTTTCAAACGCCGGAGGGTCAGCGCCTGGCCAAGCAGCGTCACGAACGACTAGCGCGCTTCGTGGATGAATTGTCGGAAGAGATCTGAAGGCACGGTAACCGCCCCGAACCACGAGGAATCGGTGACACGCCTATCAAGTAGATCAGCAAGGGAAGAATGCGCCCGTCGATGGGTCAAGACCGCTTGCCGTCCGTCAGTAAAACGATCACCTGACGGATTTCGTCGCGCAGTGCGCCCACGTCCACGGCAACAAGCCGAAGATCCGCTGGCTGCACGCCCGCCTCGCCCGTCGGGACCGCACCACCCGGCTCGTCCGGCAACAGCGCACCGCGTGAATCGAGTCGGTTACGCGCACCGTTGATCGTGAATCCTTGCTCATACAACAACTCTCGGATCCGTCGGATCAGCAGTACTTCATGATGCTGATAATAACGCCGGTTTCCGCGGCGCTTGACCGGCCTTAACTGCGTGAATTCTTGCTCCCAATATCTGAGCACGTGCGGCTTGACGCCGCACAGTTCGCTGACTTCACCGATCGTGAAATACCGCTTCGCGGGTATCGGGGGCAACGTGACTTTGTCCATCGTCACACGCTCGTCATGTCGGTCTTGGATGCGTCCAGGGGGCTAACACGGCCAGCGGACCCTGACACGGCTACATTCAGCGTGACTGCAGGTTCGCGGCGCCGGATTCGACCTGCGCCTTCAGCTTTTGGCTCGCATGGAAAGTCACCACGCGCCGTGCCGCGATTGGAATGGCCTCGCCGGTCTTCGGATTGCGTCCCGGACGTTGCGGCTTGTCGCGCAACTGGAAGTTGCCGAATCCAGATAGCTTGACGCTCTCACCATTTTCAAGCGCATCGCGAATTGCCTCGAAGAACGCTTCGACCATGTCCTTTGCCTCGCGCTTGTTCAGACCGACCTGATCGAACAGCAACTCGGCCAGCTCGGCTTTTGTCAACGTCGGCGTCTCGGATGAAACCGGATTGCTGTAGGCCGGATTATCGCGACTCATCGCACTGCGTTGCGCAGACAGAAGTGCTTCAAATTCACTCGAGTTCATTGGATGCTTATCGTATAAGAATGGCCCCTGGTTTCTTTCGGTCAAATCGGATTCGATTTAGCCGCGCAACCTTGCACCAAAGACTCGAGCCAAGCGCTCCACCAGGGTTTTGACGGCGAGATCAACCGTCTCGTCCTGAAGGGTCCCGCCAGTATCTTGCAAGGTTACCCGGAACGCAAGGCTTTTCTCGTCAGCCGAGAGCCCCCCCGAAACAGCGCCAGAACCGGTTTGCTTCGCGTCGAATTTCGGCCGGAATTCGTCGAATAGCACCATTTTTTGCACGAACCGGAGTGCATCGTTGCCAATCCGCGCCTGCGCGAACTCATCGAGTATTGATTGGACTTCGACATGCTGCGGCACGACCAACGCGATGTCACGGCGCACCGGCGGGAATTTCGAGATCTCAGTCACGACCGGTAACGCACGCCCGGCCACCGCGTCAGCCTCGACCTCGAACAGTACCGGCGCATGCGGAAGATCGTATTTTTGCAGCCAACGCGGATGCAGCTCGCCAATCCAACCGACAATGCGACCATTGATCTCGATTTGCGCACTGCGCCCCGGGTGCAATGCCGGATGCGAGGCCCGTGTGAAGCGAGGCACCGTCGGTGCAAACAGCGCCTGCACATCGCCCTTCACATCGAAAAAATCGACATGTCGCACCGATACCCCCCATTGTTCGCCGACGACCGGACCATAGGCCAACGCACCGATCATTTTCGGTTGGGCAAAGCCTTCCACCGTCAATTCGCCATCCTTCACTGTCGGGTCCGCGCGAAAGACCCGACCAGCCTCGAACACGCGCACGCGCTCCGCACGCCGATTCAGGTTATGCTGCAGCACGCCGATCAAGCTGCCGAACAATGTCGAACGCATCACCGACAGCTGGCTCGCGATCGGGTTGAGCAGCGCGACGGGCCGCTCATTACCGGCGAAATCCCGTTCCCACTCAGCATCGACAAAACTGAAATTGACCGTTTCCGCATAGTCGCGCGCCGCCAGCGCACGACGCAACGCATGGACCGAGCGCCGCGCCTCGTTCGTCGCGTGCATCTCGTTCGTCGCGATTGGCGCGCGCGCCGGGATCTTTTCGAATCCGTGGATGCGAGCCACCTCCTCGATCAAATCCTCCTCGATCTCGATGTCGAAACGGTAGGTTGGCGGCGTCACAATAAACGTATCGCCATCCGCCGCACGCTCGAATGACAAATTCAAGCGCGTGAAGATGCTGGCAATCTCGTTCGCCTCAATCGGCACGCCAATGATCCGGTTTGCCCGCGACACGCGCATCGAGACGGGCTTGCGCTGCGGCAGGTTGACGATATGATCGTCCACCGGACCGGCGTCGCCACCGCAGATCGTCGTGATCAGGTGCGTCAGGTACTCGATATGCTCAACGGTGGTCGCGTAGTCCACGCCTCGCTCGAAGCGATGCGCGGCATCGGTCGAGAAGTTGTATTGGCGAGCGCGTCCACGGATGCTGTCCGGCCACCAAAATGCCGCTTCCAAATAGATATGCCGCGTATCGAGCGTCACCGCAGTACTGTCGCCGCCCATGATGCCGGCCAGGCTTTCGACACGTCCCTGATCATCCGCAATCACGCCGACCGTTTCGTCCAGCTCGATCGTATTGCCGTTGAGCAGCTTCAGCGTCTCGCCACGCTTGCCCCAACGCACGTGCAAGCCGCCGTTGATCTTGTCCAGGTCGAATATATGCGACGGACGCCCAAGCTCGAGCATTACATAGTTCGAAATATCAACGAGCGCCGAAATGCTGCGCTGTCCCGCTCGCTCAAGCCGCTGGACCATCCATGCAGGCGTGCTGGCCCGCGCATCGACATTACGGATCACGCGGCCGGAGAACCGTCCGCAAAGCTGCGGCGCCTCAATACGCACCGGTAACCGTGCATCGCAGGTGACCGGAACAGGGTGGTAGGACGGTGCGTTGAGCGGCGCCCCGGTAATCGCAGCCGTCTCGCGTGCGATACCGAACACCGATAAGCAATCGGCCTTGTTCGGCGTCAGCTTGATCTCGAAAATGATGTCGTCGAGCTGCAGCACGTCGCGGATGTCGCGTCCGATTAGCGTATCGTCCGGCAACACTAACAGTCCGCTGTGGTCATCTGACAACTTCAGTTCGCGAGCCGAGCACAGCATGCCCTGGCTTTCGACGCCGCGCAGCTTCGACAGCTTAATCTCGAACGGCGCACCGCCCGCTTGCGCGGGTGGCAGCGTCGCGCCGACCAGCGCGGTCGGCACCTTGATGCCGGGCACCACGTTCGGCGCACCGCACACGATCGTCAACGTCTGCCCCGTGCCCGCGTCAACCTGACACACGTTCAGCTTATCCGCATTCGGATGCTTGACGACCTCGAGCACCTTGCCCACCACGATCTTCGAGGTCGGCGGCGCCACCGGCGCCCATTCCTCGACCTCGAGCCCCGCCATCGTCAGCGCATGCGACAGCGCCTCCGTCGACAATTGCGGATCAACAAAGCTTCTTAACCAGGATTCAGCAAATTGCATGGGGTGTCGATAAGGAAAGTCAGGTCACGCAAACTGGCGCAGGAAACGCAGATCGTTCTCAAAGAACGCGCGCAAGTCGTCCACGCCGTAGCGCAGCATCGTCAGTCGCTCCAGGCCGCTGCCAAATGCAAAGCCAATATAGCGTTGCGGGTCGAGCCCCATATTGCGCACCACGTTCGGATGCACCTGCCCCGAGCCGGAAATTTCGAGCCAGCGCCCGGCGTTTCTGCCGTGCTCGAACTTCATGTCGATCTCGGCGGACGGTTCGGTAAACGGGAAGTACGATGGGCGAAAACGCACGAGGATGTCGTTGCGCTCGAAAAACTTCTTCAAAAAGTCCGTGTAGACGCCCTTCAAGTCTGCAAAACTAACGTTCTCATCGATCCACAGCCCCTCGACCTGGTTGAACATCGGCGAATGTGTCGCATCGCTGTCGACACGATAGGTGCGCCCGGGGACGATGACCTTAATCGGCGGCTTATTCATCCGCGCATATCGGACTTGCATCGGGCTCGTATGCGTGCGCAGCAACAACGGCCTGTCTTGTGCGTCCTTCGCGTCGAGATAAAACGTGTCCTGCATCGAGCGCGCTGGATGGTTTTCGGGGCTGTTCAGCGCGGTAAAGTTGTACCAGTCGGTTTCGATCTCCGGCCCGTCGGCCACGTCGAAGCCAATTGAATGAAAAATCTGCTCGACGCGCTCCCACGTCTGCATCACCGGATGCAGACTGCCCACGCCCGCGCCGCGCCCGGGCAGCGTCACGTCGATCGCCTCGGCAGCTAGCCGCTGATTCATCAACGCATCGGCGAGTGCCTGGCGACGTGCGTTCAGTGCCGCCTCGACCTGCTGTTTCGCGACGTTGATGCGAGCGCCCTCGCTCTTGCGCACCGCTGGATCCAGCTTGCCCAAGCCTTTCAGCAATTCGGTCAACGCACCGGCCTTGCCGAGGAAGCGCGCCTTTTCGTTTTCGAGCGTCACGGTGTCCGCAGCATTCGCAAAGGCACGCTGCGCGTCGGCGACGATCTGCTCAAGATCGGGAGATCCCATCATTTCAACGTCTGTCAGTGGATCAAAAAGGCTTGCGGCCAACAAAAAAACGGGGGCTCCAGCAAGAGCCCCCGTTCAAGTCTGCCGGTCAGCGTGCGGCCCAATGGGCGCGATACGACCGACCCGGCACCGACTGTCCTTGCGGTTAGCGGGCAACGGCGGCTTTCACCTGTGCCACGATGGCAGCAAAAGCGGCCTTGTCGAACACGGCCATGTCGGCAAGCACCTTGCGATCGAGCTCAATCGACGCCTTCTTCAAGCCGTTCATGAACACGCTGTAGGTGATATCGTGTTGCCGCGCCGCTGCATTGATACGCGCAATCCACAGGCGCCGGAACACGCGCTTCTTATTGCGGCGATCGCGGTATGCGTACTGACCGGCACGCATGACCGCCTGCTTCGCGATCCGGAACACATTATTGCGACGGCCACGATAGCCCTTCGCAAGGTTGATAATCTTCTTGTGACGGGCCCGTGCGGTAACCCCACGTTTGACTCGAGGCATGTTTCTCTCCTATGAGTTCGATTCAGGGTTACGCGAACGGCATCATCGCGCGAACGGAATTGACGTCCGACGCATGGACATCCGTGCTGCCACGCAGTTGGCGCTTGTTCTTCGTCGTTTTCTTCGTCAGGATGTGACGCTTGAAGGCCTGACCGCGCTTGACGGTACCGCCCGGACGCACGACAAAGCGCTTGGACGCGCTTTTCTTGGTCTTCATCTTAGGCATTGCTACCACTCCAGTTTTTTATGGCCACAGGTGTGCGGCTCAACACTCCGCCCTTGCAAGACCCGGGGACCACTTGTCGTCGGCGCGCATTGCGATTGCATCACGCGCCGCCTTTTCGGAAGACGCCGTACCGGCCGCCTTCGAAACCCGCATCGTGCGCTGCATCGCAAGCGGCAGCATGCCGCGCGCGCAACGCACGCCCATCACTTCTTCTTTTTCGGCGCCAGCACCATCACCATCTGACGACCTTCCATCTTTGGCATTTGTTCGACCTGACCGTACTCGTCCAGATCCTGGCGCAGACGGTCCAGCATCCGCATGCCGATTTCCTGGTGCGCCATCTCGCGCCCACGGAATCGCAACGTGATCTTCGTCTTGTCGCCTTCGTCGAGGAATCGCGTCAGGTTGCGCAGCTTGACATGGTAATCCCCATCGTCGGTGCCCGGGCGGAACTTGACTTCCTTCACCTGGATCACCTTCTGCTTGAGCTTCGCCTCGTGCTGCTTCTTGGCTTCCTGATACTTGAACTTGCCATAGTCCATCAGGCGGCACACAGGCGGCTGTGCATGCGGAGCAATCTCGACAAGGTCGACATCGTGCTGTTCCGCCAAACGGAACGCCTCGGCCAGCTTCACGATGCCAATGGGTTCCCCATCGACCCCAACCAGACGCACCTCCGGCGCGCTAATTTCACCGTTGATGCGATGCGACGACTTATCAGTAGCGATGTTACGTTTCCTCTAAAAATCAAAAAACTAGCCGCGTTGCTGATGGCTCACCCAAATACCCGCACTTCATTGTGCAGGCGCTCGAGGAAGGCTTCGACCGGCATCACGCCCAGATCGACGCCGCCACGGGCACGCACGGCTACCGTTTGCGCATCGCGCTCCTTGTCGCCGACAACTGCCAGATACGGGACTTTTTCGAGCGCGTGTTCTCGTATTTTATAGCTAATCTTTTCGTTACGCAAATCCGCTGCCGCCCTAAACCCTTGTTTTTTCAATGATTGGGCAACAATATTCGCGTAATCGGCCGAACTTTCTGCAATATTCATCACCACGACCTGCGATGGCGCGAGCCACAGCGGCATAGCACCAGCATGATGCTCGATCAGAATGCCAAGGAAGCGCTCCATCGAACCCACAATCGCACGGTGCAGCATCACCGGGCGACGACGACTATTGTCTTCGGCCACGTATTCCGCGCCGAGGCGCTCCGGCAACACAAAATCCAATTGCAGCGTGCCACACTGCCACGACCGCCCCAGCGCGTCCTTGATGTGGTACTCGATCTTCGGACCATAGAACGCCCCCTCACCATCGAGCTCCTGCCACTGCAGGCTGCACGCAGCCAGGGCTTCTCGCAAGCCCTGTTCTGCGCGGTCCCACGTCTCATCCGTGCCCGCGCGCTGCTGCGGCCGCAACGCCAGCTTGATGTCGATCTGCTCGAAGCCGAAGTCCTTGTACACGCTCATCGCCAGCGAATTGAACGCGATCGACTCGGCAATCACCTGGTCTTCCGTGCAAAAGATGTGCGCGTCGTCCTGCACGAACCCGCGCACCCGCATCAGCCCATGCAGCGCGCCCGAGGCCTCATTGCGGTGACATGAACCGAACTCGGCAAAACGCAGCGGCAGATCGCGATACGAATGCAGGCTATGATTGAACACCTGCACATGCCCCGGACAGTTCATCGGCTTGATCGCGTAGTCGCGTTTCTCCGATTCCGTCGTGAACATGTTCTCGCGATAGTTCTGCCAGTGACCGGAGCGCTCCCACAGCGAGCGATCCATGATCATCGGCGTCTTCACCTCGAGGTAGCCGGCCTCGCCGAGCCGGCGCCTGAGGTATTGCTCGACCTGCTGCCACAGCGCCCAACCCTTCGGGTGCCAGAACACGAGCCCGGGAGCCTCCTCCTGCAGGTGGAACAAATCCAGCTGCTTGCCGAGCTTGCGATGGTCACGCTTCTCAGCCTCTTCAAGCATGTGAAGGTACGCGTCCTGCTCCTCCTTGCGCGCCCACGCCGTGCCGTAGATCCGCTGCAGCTGCTCGTTGTGTGAATCGCCACGCCAATACGCGCCGGCCAGCTTCATCAGCTTGAACACCTTGAGCTTGCCCGTGGAGGGCACATGCGGTCCGCGACACAGGTCCGTGAATCCGCCATGCGAATACAGCTTGATCTGCTCGCCTTGCGGAATCGACTCGATGATCTCCGCCTTGTAGCGCTCGCCGATGCGTTTGAAGTAGTCGACTGCCTCGTCGCGCGACACCACGCGCCGTGACACCGGCTCGTCCTTCTTAGCGAGCTCGTGCATGCGCTGCTCGATGCTTTGCAAGTCTTCGGGCGTGAACGCGCGGTGATAAGCGAAATCGTAGTAGAACCCGTTGTCCACGACCGGCCCGATCGTCACCTGGGCCTGAGGAAACAGCTCCTTGACCGCATAGGCGAGCAAGTGCGCCGTCGAGTGGCGGATGATCTCAAGCCCCTCCGGGTCCTTGTCCGTGACGATCGAGACATTGGCGTCGCGCTGGATCACGGCCGACGTGTCCACAAGCTCGCCATCGATCTTGCCGCCAAGCGCCGCCTTCGCAAGACCCGGACCGATCGACGCGGCCACTTCGGCCACCGTCACCGGATGATCGTATTGCCGGATAGAGCCATCAGGCAGTCGTACCGAAATCATTGCGTTCTCCTGGCGCCGTGCCATATACGGTTAAGTCGGGGGCCGGAAACAAGGCCAAAAAAAATGCGGCCCTATCGAGGGCCGCATTTCAGATTCAACACAAAACAAAGGTCGAAACAGGTCCTCGACTAGCGTCGCTCCGGAAAAGTCCCGGTCAACGTTCGCGGTGTCATAACCATTTCGCCCGATGGCCGCCGATGAGCGGCCTTTGCTTTGCATTGGATTCCGCTAGGAATCCGTATTCGTTGGTAGGCTCGATTGGACTCGAACCAACGACCCCCACCATGTCAAGGTGGTGCTCTAACCAGCTGAGCTACGAGCCTGAAGAAGCCGTGATTATAGGGAGGTTTTCATCTGTTGCCAAGTGTTTTATGCAAGGGGTGTCGTGAGTCCGTGCATTTATCCGGGTTTGTAGCACGGCATGTGTCCGGTTTTGGGTGTCGTATGAAGCCACCCGTGAGCCAGGCAGCGCCTTCGTGTCTATATTGGCAACGACTTAGCAGACACTTTGTGCGAACACTACGAGCGCGTCGTGGGCAACGACAACTGCGTGACGTTCGGGCGGCTCAAATTACAGAGTCCAGTCGAGTGCACACGGGCTCACTACGTCAAACGGCGCGTGCGGGTGCCTCGCTAAGCGGATCGATTGCGCTATATCGACGCAAAACGCCCTACTTGATGGGTTACAAAAGGGTTACAAAATTCGCCGCAGATCACTCGGTATTTTCAGCAATACTTCGCCTGCGCAAGCCAAAGTTGCTTACGATAAGCAACTTGCTGGGGCTGCCATCGAGGAGAGACTCAAGCAAAACAGTTTCCAAATTTCCGGAACAATTCGCAATACCACATTTGGCGTACTTACCCATGGAATTCGATCCAAACGTTGCATTCGGCAGCACTCAAGTAGCGCTATACGCTATGGAGAATCAAGCCAGTCGTCCTGCGGCAGCTACGCCGCCCCGCTCTGCGTGTCTGGTCGCACCGGCGCGCGCCAGCGTGCAGCACCTCCCGGTGGCAGGTCCTTCAACCCGCGGTGCGCTGAATAGTCTAGTGGAAAGCCGCTCGACGAGTTACCGCGAATTGCCGACAGAAATCCTTCAACTAGTGGCGAATTACACGCCATTTGACGACATTGGCAGCCTATCAGGTGTGGATAAGGGTACCTATCACGCGCTGCAGGAATGGCGGCTAAGCTGGCTTTGTCGTCAACGTGCCGAGCATGTCGCTGCGCTGGATCTCCCGTCGGTGCAACAGTTGCTCACCCAACTTGAAGATATTCGCGCCAAACCGATGCTGCGTATTCAGCCTCTTCAGGCACTGTGGCGCCGAGCAATGAAAGATTTGCCCGACGCACAACATCCAGCGGCATTTCAACAAGTTTTTGAGGCAGCGGGCCGTGTGCCAAAATACGGTCTGCCGCTACAAAAAGACATGATTGTATCCATATGTGATTTTCCATATTGGCAGCAACCCAATTTGTATCAAATTGCATATGCAGACGCCGAACGACGGAGTCTTGAACAGGGTAGCACCTGGACTGCCCTTTTATCGCTGCGAAGGCACTGTTCATTCTCTCCCAAGCCAGTAAGCGATTTTTTGGCTCGGCTTCCCACGCTGAACGTGGAAGATCAGTTCGATTTGCTCATGGAACTAACCGGACAGATAAGCGACTTTCGCTCTCGCAAAACGATCGTTGAATTCTACGAAGCATTGTTCCAAGGGGTGCAGCGCCTGCCCGAGTCTTACCGTGGTGCACCGATCGGCGCATTGGCCAAAAACATGCGGTTGTTACCGACGACAAAAAGATCCGTGCACTACGCCAATCTATGGCGCTTAACGTTGTCACTGCCCGATCATCAATTAGGTAGCGCGCTAGAGTATTTGCCATCCGCATTGGCAACACTGCCGCTAGCTCAGCATACGCACGAGCTTTCCCTGCTGGAACCCGTTATTCAGCGTGTGTTGCCCGAGCAGCGTGCACAGGCGGCGTTTGGACTGCTCTACGGCACACCGCATCTGAAACAAGGATGGCAGCGTGCACTGCACCTGCTTGATAACGGTAGCGAAGCGGACGCACTCCATATGTTCTCTAAATTGGAAAGCTTGTCTATGCGAGCACAGCTGCCTGAACAGCAATGGGAAGAAATCAAAACCGAGGTTAGGGCTTTCGTTGAGCGCAACCGGTTCAGCCAGGAGACCCGCGCCGCGCTCCTCGCCTATATTGCAGGATAATCGGGCGACCAAGACATGTATCAAGCCTTGCGGTCAAGCATTGTACCCGAAGCCTGCGCACCCAATCCCCGATCCTGGTCAGTAGTCGGTATTGTGCGTCGTTTTACGGCAACTGTGTTCGCGGCAAGCGCACCCAGTCCGGCAGATTGTATAGGCTTGTCTATAGTTACGTGGCGCTACGTTGTAGCGCCACGCCCCTATTTACCCTGTTATGCGGGAGACAAGTCATGCCATCGCCTAGACTGCAAAATCATTTTCAAATTGATGACGGATTTTACTCGACGCCGGCACAACAGCATGAAATACGGTCGGATACCGCATCGCAACGCACTGCGCCGAGCCGCGCCGCGACTGTAGTCTCGCCGTCACTGATGGAGCTTCGTGCATCCAGAGCACCCTCCCACCCGGCCAAAATTGTTGACAATGAGCTTGCCGTTGCAGCCTATATAGTCGGGCGAAATAGAATAAATGGAACACCTGCAGCTGACGAGCAGGTCCAAAAACTCAGAATAAGTCAGACTATTATTGATAAGACACGTCAGCGTCTCGCAGCTGGCCGAGGCAATATACATGAAGATTATGAAAGCAAGGGTTTCGATCCTTATGTGCGCACCAAGGTTTCACGTGCAATGGCAGAGATAATGGGATCCGTTTTAATTGGCGCACTAATACACAATAATTTTCCCACAGACGATAAAATCCATTATCTCAACTACATTCCTGCCGATTTTTCATTTCGGCTGCAAACTAGCTTGTTGCCAGATGAAAACCAACATTTGGCCGACTATATCGAACAGATATGCTCGTTGGCAGTTGCTCGCTTTGTTGGAGCCGGTTGTTGTGGTGAGTATGCACAAGAAGCAACGGTAATCGGTGCAAAAGACGCTTTTATTTTAAACAGCGAAATAAACCAAACTGCGCTTCTTGTAGGAGCCCCGCCAGAAAAATTAGATCATGCATGGTCTGAAATACGTACCCGTCTTCAACCCAGAGATGGTTTTACATTTCTCCCAGAAAACAATATCTTTTCGCCCCAAAATGATGACGTTATAGTAGACCCATGGGTAAATGGCCCGCCAGTGTTTAGAGAGGACTCACGGTACGCATCGACTAAGCCAGAGGAGTTTAGATTAAGCTACTTTCCACCGATAGTAGATCAACTTGCGCGGGAAGTAGAAATGACAATGAATAACAGCGAAAGTATAAAACTGGACTTTTACGCGTTATATTTTTATTATCAGCAGCAGCTTCCAAATCCTTCTCAATTCTATGGAGAACCTCCTTCGATCAGCGATGAATATGAAGATAGATACGTTAATAAGGTAGAGAATAGCCCTCGTATCACGGGAAAGGCTCCACTCGAGAAGTTACAACTTGAGGTTGCCGCTGTACAAGTCAATCGTGCTTTCGGCTTACCGTTGAGCGCAGCAATGAGAAAAGAGAATGTTACGCGCATCACGAAAAAATTTGATGAGCTACTAGAACCGCTTAGGCCAAAATTCGACGATGGCTCCGCCGGTGGGATTCGTCCACGCGCACTCGAGCCAATGCAGCGAGATTAATTGTGTGAACTGCTCCGGGATAACCTGTCTGATTTTCGGACCGGCCCAATCTTGGAAAACAGCCTTGATTGATTCGTTTGGGTTTTCCAAACTAGATTTAGAGCGAGTTTTCCGGCGTTTCGGGTCCAGCCACATCCGGCAAAAGCGCCAGCTGACGGGCAAATTCAGCTGGCACCCACTGCCAGTGCCTCCTTCGTAGAAAGATCCACGATCGTCAAGGTTTGCAATTTCAAACCATCAGCGAGCTGATAGACCATAGAAAAATCCATACTCCAAGCATCGTTCGGTTTGGCTAGCATGAACTTCGCCATCCGTGTCACCCCCCTCTTTCTTCACTTCAGCAGCTTCGAGCGCAATTGCAACTGCTTTTCGCAGTACAGCCGGTACGCCGGGTTCTTCCCCAACGGCCAGCCTTCGCGGTGCGACAGTGTTTTATGTAAAGGGGCGGATGCAATGCCAGCCTTTTATGCGATGCGATGGCTTGGACCGACACGATCCTCACGCCGACGTGGCAAACGACCTCCTTCGTCGGCATTCATTGACGCCGCTTCGCCCGGACCACACCTTGCACATCGCCGAGCAGCGTGGCGGCACGCTGCACCTGCGCGCTGTTGGACACCTCCACGGTGAATTGCATATACGCAACATTGCGGCGCGTCTGGGTCTTCACGCCCACCAGATTAATCTTCTCGCGTGCGAACACCTCGGTGATGTCGCGCAGCAACCCCTGGCGATCGACAGCTTCAACCGCCAAGTCGATTGGGTAGACGCTTTGGCCGCGGCCGCTGAGCACGTCGTTGGACCAAGCCGTAGGCAGCACGCGCTCCGGCACGCGCGCGGCCATGCGCAAAAAGCTTGCGCAATCACTGCGATGGATCGAGACTCCCTTGCCGCGCGTCACGAAACCGGCGATCTCGTCGGGCGGCGCCGGCCGGCAACATTTCGCCAGTTGCGTGAGCAACGCATCCACCCCCACAACCAGCACGCCGGTCGACGCCCCGGACGCAACACTGGCGCCGCTGCTGCGCCGCGCAAAATTCGCAGGCTCCAGCCCAGACGGCTCCGAGGTAGGCGCATCGCGAAGCGCCTGCTCGACCGAGCGCGGGCTGAGTTCGTCCTTGCCAACTTGCAGGAACAGTTCGTCCGGTGTCTTGAAGCCGAGCTTCGCAGCAAGTTCATCGAGATTGACCGACGTGCGCCCCTCGCGTTGCAGCGTCTTTTCGACAGCGGCCCGGCCTGATGCGATGGTCTCCTGCAACTCAATCGCGTTAAACCACGCCCGCACCTTTTGCTTGGCGCGCGCGCTATGCAGATAGCCCAGTTGCGGGTTGAGCCAGTCACGCGACGGCCCCCCCTGCTTGACCGCGACGATCTCGACCGTCTGCCCGTTTTGCAGCGGTGTGTTCAGCGGCACCATCGCCCCGTCCACGCGAGCGCCCCGGCATCGATGCCCGAGTTCGCTGTGCACGTAATAGGCAAAATCGACCGGCGTCGCTCCCTGCGGCAGCGCCACCACGCGCGCCTGCGGCGTCAGCACGTAGATATGGTCATCCAGCGGCGTCTGCCGTAGCTGCTCCCACGATTGCGACAGCGAGTCGCTGCCGGACACTTCATCCTTCCACGCAAGCAACTGCCGCAGCCACGCGATCTTCTTGTCGTACTTGTCACTGGCGGCGAACTGGCCGTCGTATCCGCGGGTTCCTGCCTCCTTGTAGCGCCAATGCGCGGCAATGCCATATTCGGCAAAACGATGCATGTCGTGCGTGCGGATCTGTACTTCGAATGCCCGGCCGTCATCGCCGATCACCACCGTATGCAACGACTTGTAGCCATTGGGCTTCGGCCGGGATATATAGTCGTCGAACTCTCGGGGCACCGGCTGCCAGATGTTGTGCACGATACCGAGCACGGTATAACAGTCCTTGACGTCCGGCACGATCACGCGGAACGCGCGTACATCGTTGAGTTCGGAGAACTCGAGCTTTTTGCCGCGCATCTTTCGCCAGATGCTGTAAATGTGCTTAGGGCGTCCGCTCACCTCCGCATCGATGCTCGCCGCCGCAAGCTCGCGCTTCAGGCGCGCGATCGCATCGCGCACGTACGATTCACGCTCGACCCGCCGCTCGTCGAGCAGCTTTGCGATACGCTTGTAGGTCGCCGGCTCCTCGAAACGGAATGCGAGGTCCTCCAGCTCCCATTTCAATTGCCAGATGCCGAGGCGGTTCGCAAGCGGCGCATAGATTTCCAGCGTCTCGCGCGGCAACTCCGCCGGCGGCGCCAGCTTGTGCGCCGCATAAAAGCGCAGCGTCTGCAGCCGCGACGCAAGCCGGATCAGCACGACGCGAATATCTTGCGCAAACGCCATTAGCATTTTGCGCAGCGCCTCGACCTGCGCACGACGATGTGCCTGCGCGTCGCGGCCCTTGTCGCTGTCAGGTGTCGTTGCCTGAATGCCAATGACGCCGAGCCGCAGCAGCTTGCGCACATCCGTGACCAGTTGCAGCACGTCTTCGCCGAAACGCTCGCCCAGCAAGCGTTCCGGCTCGCTCAGATAGGGAATCACCGGGAATAGCGCCGCCGCCACAGATGACGGAGGATCGACGTTCAGCGTATTGACGATCTGCGCGGTACCCTGCGCGTGCTCAACGAGCATCTCGCCCGACCCAAGTCGCACCCCACTGGCGTGCTCCCGCACGAAGGCAAGCGCGTCGTCAAGCGTCGCTGCCAGCAACTGGACGCGGGTTTCGGGTTCGGTACTCATCTGTCAAACTAGGACAGCGCCGGCGGCTGCCGCGCGGCGCGATAGCACGGGAAACGCTCAGCTTCGCTGCGCGGCAATCACTACGACTTCGACCAGGCATTCCGGATCGGCGAGCTTGGCCTGCACGGTGGCGCGCGGCGATGTATTGCCGTTGGGCACCCATTCGTCCCACACGTCATTCATTACGGCGAAATTCGCCATGTCGGAAAGGTAGATCTGCGTCGACAAAATCAGCGACTTGTCGCTGCCGGCCTCCGCGAGCAGCCGGTCAACGTGGCCGAGCACCTCGCGCATCTGTCCAGCAATGTCTTGCTTCGTGTCTTCGGCGATCTGACCGGCTAGGTAGACGGTGCCATTGTGCACGGCAATTTCGGATAAGCGGGGACCGACATGAAAACGTTGCACTGCCATGGTAAATATCCTGTGGAGTCGATGAAATCAAACGCGCGCCATCGCACGCCGGCTCATTGCAGCGTCGGCGCCGGCCGATGCACAAGCGCCGGCTCGCCGCCGCCAAAGAATGCTTCGGCGATCGCGATCTGCTCATCGTGCACAAATGTGGGCGCATGGCCGACGCCGGCAATCTCGGCGGCCGACACTTGGCGGCCACGCTGCTGCATCGCCTCGACGGTCTCGCGCGACAACAGATCGGACTGCTCGCCCCGCACCACCAGCGTAGGCCCTGGAATTGCCTCGAAGGCGCGCCACAGCAACGTTTGGCCGGTACTCGCGAGTTCCGCCTTACTGGCCTCAAACGGCATCGCGATGCGCGGGTCATAGTGCAACACCCACGCACCGGCATGATGCCGCAGCAACGGCCGATTCAACGCCCGCCATTCGTCTGGCGTATGCGCACCGAACCCCGCTAAGATCGAGGCCAGATAATCGTATGCCTGCTGCTCGGTAGCGAACTTCGGCGCGTTGCCGACGTACTCGCCGATCCGGCGCAGCGCATCCGGCTCCAGCGTTGGCCCGACGTCGTTAAGCAGCAGCTTGCGCACCGGACTGTTCGGCAGCCCGGCCAGCACCATGCCGATCATGCCGCCCATCGACGTGCCGAACCAATCCACGGTCTCGACATTCAACCGAGCAATCAGTGTCACCATATCCGACACGTACTGCGACAATGCGTATTGCTGCGCATTGTCGAGCCAGTCGGACAGCCCACGACCGGCGACATCGGGACACACGACGCGAAAACGGTCCGCGAGGCGGCTGGCCAGCGCATCAAAATCCCTGCCGGTACGGGTCAGGCCATGCACGCAAACAAGCACGCGCGGATTGGATGGGTCACCCCATTCGGTGTAGGCAATCCGGTGCAGGCCGGTGGGACTGATACAGCGCACGAAGCCCTGGCGCGGTGTACGGGGGTCGGGCGAAGCGGACGGAGCCGGCATGGATGTATCCTGAAACGTAATGACTCAATTTTAGCGTGCTTTGCGCACGCGGCCTGCCAGCTCCACGCATCATAGCCGATCGGCCGACGCACACGCGGCCGCAATCCCCCCTGACCGCCACAACCGTCACGATACGGCGGCGCGGGCGTGCCGCGGCTATCGTCCCGACTATGCGAGCGCGCTCACGTCGAGCGGCACACCGGTCTTGCGCTGGATTGCCTCGATGCTCACGCCGGGCGCGATCTCGACCAACTTCAGGCCGGCCTTGGTCACATCGATCACGCCCAGGTCGGTGACGATCCGGTTCACGACGCCGACGCCGGTCAATGGCAGCGTGCATTGCTCGAGGATCTTGTGCTGGTCGCCCTTGGCCACGTGCTCCATCAGCACGATCACCCGCTTGACGCCGGCCACCAGGTCCATCGCGCCGCCCATGCCCTTGATCATCTTGCCAGGGATCATCCAATTGGCGAGGTCGCCGCCCTGGCTAACCTGCATCGCGCCCAGAATCGCCAGGTTGATGTGCCCGCCGCGAATCATCGCAAACGAGTCGGCGGACGAGAAGATCGACGAGCCGGGTAAGGTCGTCACCGTCTGCTTGCCGGCGTTGATCAGATCCGCGTCGACTTCGTCCTCGGTCGGCGACGGACCGATGCCAAGCAATCCATTCTCGGATTGGAGCCACACTTCGATGCCATCCGGTACATGGTTGGCTACCAGCGTCGGCAGCCCGATCCCCAGGTTCACATAGAAGCCGTCCTGCAATTCCTGCGCGGCGCGCGCCGCCATTTCATCTCGATTCCAGGCCATCTCAGTCTCCTTTGCGCGCTTATTTCTGGCGCACGACGCGTTGTTCGATGCGCTTTTCCGGGTGCGCATTGTGCACCAGCCGTTGCACGAAGATGCCGGGCGTATGGATCGCATCCGGGTCAAGCTCGCCAGTCTCGACAATCTCCTCGACTTCGGCAATCGTGATCCGGCCTGCCATGGCACACATCGGATTGAAGTTACGCGCGGTACGGCGATAGATCAGATTGCCCGCCTTGTCGGCCCTCCAGGCCTTAACGAGCGCGATATCGGCGGTCAATGAGCACTCGAGCACATAGTGGTCGTCGCCGAACTGCCGCGTCTCCTTGCCTTCGGCGATTACCGTGCCGTAACCGGTATTGGTGAAGAAGGCCGGAATGCCGGCGCCACCGGCACGCAACTTCTCGGCCAGCGTGCCTTGCGGCGTGAACTCCAGTTCCAATTCGCCGGCCAAGTATTGACGCTCAAACTCTTTGTTCTCGCCCACGTACGATGAGATCATCTTTTTGATCTGTCGCGTTTCGAGCAGCAGGCCCAGTCCAAACCCATCCACGCCCGCATTGTTGCTGATACAGGTGATGCCTCTGACGCCCGAATCGCGCAGCGCGCCGATGAGCGCCTCTGGGATCCCGCATAAGCCGAAACCGCCGACCGCGAACGTCTGGCCGTCCTTGACAATGTCCGCCAGCGCTGCCTGGGCACTCGGATAAAGCTTGTTCATGTCGCTGTCCCTTTCTCTATGAATATCCCGCTTCAGTGCGAGGGGCTACGCGGGTCCGGTGCTACGGTCGCGGCACGGCGCCAAATTGGGTGTGCAAAGGTTACGCTGAGCGGAGGTTGCGGCACAATACACAAAAGCACATAAGCGCCGCACCGCACGGAACCGTCGTCGGTACTGTTCGCGACGGCCGTGACGCTCGCCGCAGCATGCCGGCATACGTGATTGATATAACCGATGCCTGAACTAAATTACCAAACTGCGTTCCACTTTGCGCCGCTCAGTCTCGAGCAGCGCGCGCCGCGGCCGGTAGTTCGGGCGCGTCGTGGCTACCGCGCGAGCGCGTGATCGAGGATTGCAACGAGCCGTTCTGTGTGATCTTTCGGCACCCGCGACGCGCCGCGTGGCCGTCAAACTGACGCCGCGCAATGAGTCACGGGCAAGACCAGCAAGCCAATCGGCCGCGCATTGGACGTCAGCTCGCGCACCGTAGACATCTATCGCGCCCGACTGATGCGCAAGTGCGGCAGCGGCAATACGACTGAACGAGTCCAGCGGTTGCTCGGCTGAGCACGCCGCGCGGATTGCCGATTACTGCACGGACCGAAAGCCGGCTGAATAGCGCGCATCCCGTGGACACAAACAGGAAGCGCGCGGGGGCCGCCCTGCCCAGCGTGGCTACTCGAGCGCTGCGAGCAGTGCCTTAGGCAACGGCACCGACTTGCCCGCGTCGTAATCGACCCAAACAATCTTCGCACCCCCTTGCGCGACGAGCTCGTTGGGCGCGTCGGTGCGCGTCAACTCGAAGCGCGAGTCCAGACTGCTGCGTCCCGGCTTGCCGATCCGCATCGTGCCGCGTACGTCGCCGGGATAGCGCAGTTGGCGCAGAAAATCCATGTGCGCGCTGACGATCACCGGGCCACACCCGCTCTCATCCGGCACAGGCAAGCGTAACGTCTCGAACCAGGAGACCCGTACCTGTTCCATATAGCGGAAATAGACGACATTGTTCACATGTTGAAACGCGTCCATGTCTGCCCAGCGGATCGGCAACACCATCTCGAACACGTGGCGATACATGTCAGAAGACATCAGACCAACCCCAATCCGTCGTCGGCGGCCATCACCGAGCCGTTGATAAAGTGCGACTCGTCGGCCGCGAGCAGCAACAACAACCCGTCCAGGTCCTCCGGCGTGCCGGCCCGCTTGCGCGGCAGCATCGCGAGCAGTTTCTGTTCGTGCTCCGTGGACGCGTGATGGTGGCTGAATTCGGTATCGATGTAACCGGGGCAGATCGCGTTGACATTGATGCCATGGCGTCCCCACTCGAGCGCCATTGCCTTGGTCATATGCACGACAGCGGCCTTGCTCATTGCGTACAATCCGATTTGCGGCAACGCGCGCAGGCCGGCAACCGATGCAATGTTGATGATCCGATAGCATGGCTTCGCATCCGCTGCGCCATTGCCCCGCATGATCATGCGCTTGGCGACCTCTTGCGCCACGAAAAATGCGCCACGCGTGTTGGTGTCAAACACGTATTCGAAATCGGCCGGTGTCACATCGGCCAGTTTCTGCGTCGTCGATACGCCGGAATGGTTGACCAGGATGTCGATGGTGCCTGCTTCGGTTTCGGCGTGCGCGACCGCGGCCTTGATGCTGCCATAGTCGGTCACGTCCAACGCGACCACATGCGCCGCGCCTCCCGATGCCTCGATCTCGGCGCGTAGCTCCTTGAGACGCTCAGTGCGGCGGCTCGCCAACACCACTTTCGCGCCCGCGCCCGACAGCACCTGCGCGAAACGCTTGCCCAGACCGCTCGACGCACCAGTAACCAGCGCGACCTTGCCTTCAAGATTGATCGAACGACCCATTGGAATTCCTTGTTCAGGTGAAGAGGACAGACCGTATCGCACGCTGCGCAATACGTTATCATAAAACAGAACGATCGTGCTAATTCACTGCCCTTCGGTTGCGGCCACCAGTCGCTTCCCGGACAATGGCACCCGACTAAAACGCATTCTAACGGAGAGAACGTCAATGACCCCGCAAAGCTGGATCGAGCAGTACGGGCCACGCGAGTCGATGGAGTACGACGTGGTAGTGGTGGGCGGCGGGCCGGCGGGGCTATCGGCGGCGATCCGACTCAAGCAGCAGGCGGCGGAGCAAGGGGTGGAGCTGGCGGTGTGCGTGCTGGAGAAAGGCTCGGAGATTGGCGCGCACATCTTGTCAGGAGCGGTGATGGACCCGCGCGCGCTGGATGAGTTGATTCCGCAATGGCGTGAGCGAGGTGCGCCGCTGACGGTGCCCGTGGTGGAGGATCGGTTCCTGTTTCTGAGCCGTACGGGGACGTTGAAGACGCCAAACTGGGCGTTGCCGGAGAACTTCAAGAACCACGGCAACTACGTGGTGAGCCTGGGCAACGTGACGCGCTGGCTGGGCCAGCAGGCCGAGGCGCTAGGGGTGGACCTCTTCCCGGGCTTTGCCGCGGCCGAGGTACTGTACAACGAGCGCGGCGCGGTACGCGGAGTGGCCACCGGCAACCTAGGAGTGGGCAAGGATGGCCAGCCCACGGAGCACTTCCAGCTAGGCATGGAGCTGCATGCGAAGTACACACTGTTCTGCGAGGGCGCGCGCGGGCACCTGGGACGGCAGCTAGAGGAGCGCTTTGGGCTGCGCGAAGGGGTGGATCCGCAAGTGTACGGCATCGGCATCAAGGAGCTGTGGGAGATGGAGCCGGCGCGGCACAAGCCGGGGCTGGTGATCCACACGGCGGGCTGGCCGCTAGATGCGAAAACCTACGGCGGCTCCTTCCTGTACCACCTGGATAACCGGCAGGTGGTGGTGGGGTTCGTGGTGGGGCTGGGCTATGAGAACCCGTACCTGTCACCATTCGAGGAGTTTCAGCGCTACAAGACGCATCCGGCAATCCGCGCGTTCCTGGAAGGGGGCAAACGGGTGTCGTACGGGGCGCGCGCGATCACCGCGGGCGGGCTGATGTCGCTGCCCAAACTCACGTTTGCAGGCGGGGCATTGGTGGGGGACGAGGCGGGATTTTTGAACGCCTCGCGCATCAAGGGCAGCCATGCGGCGATCAAGACCGGGATGCTGGCCGCAGAGGCGGCGTTCGAAGCGTTGCAGGCAGGCCGTGGGCACGACGAGCTGCTTGCGTACCCGCAGGCGTTCGAGCGCTCGTGGCTGTACGAGGAGTTATACCGGGCACGCAACTTCAAGCAGTGGATGAGCAAGGGGCTGTACGTGGGCTCGCCAATGGTGTTCATCGAGCAGAAGCTACTGGGTGGCAACGTGCCGTGGACGCTGCATCATCGGCATGCGGATCACGAAATGCTCAAGCCGGCGTCGCAGTGCCAGCCGATCGCGTACCCGAAGCCGGACGGTAAGCTCACGTTCGATCGGCTCTCGTCGGTGTTCATCTCGAACACGAATCACGAGGAGAACCAACCAGCGCACCTGACGCTCAAGGACGCGAGCGTGCCGGTGCGCATCAACCTGCACGAGTACGCGGGCCCAGAGAGCCGCTACTGTCCGGCGGCGGTGTACGAGTTCGTGCGCGCCGAAGAGGGCGGCGAGCGGCTGGTAATCAACGCGCAGAACTGCGTGCACTGCAAGAGCTGCGACATCAAGGATCCGACGCAAAACATCGTGTGGGTCACGCCCGAGGGCGGCGGCGGCCCAAACTACCCGAACATGTGACGCCACGCAGCGGCGCACGACGCGGCGCCGTCGCCAGCCGGGGGCACTCCGGAATCACGCGCCCGGGGCGCGCGCGGCGATCGCCGGCGTCGACGTCTTGACGTCCGCGCATTGCGCGCGGTGCCGCAACGCATGGTCCATCAGCACCAGCGCAAGCATCGCTTCGGCAATCGGTGTCGCTCGGATTCCGACACATGGGTCATGGCGTCCGAACGTCTCAACCATCGCGGGCTCGCCAGCCTTGTCGATCGAGCGGCGCGGGGTACGAATGCTCGAGGTCGGCTTGATTGCGATCGACACGACAATATCCTGGCCGGTCGAAATGCCGCCCAGCACGCCGCCGGCGTTGTTGCCCGCAAAGCCGGCGGGCGTCAACTCGTCGCCGTGCAGCGAGCCGCGCTGGCGCACGCTGTCAAATCCGGCGCCAATCTCCACGCCCTTTACCGCGTTGATCCCCATCATCGCATAGGCGATGTCCGCATCCAGCTTGTCGAACAACGGCGCGCCCCAGCCGAGTGGCACGCCGGAGGCGATCACCGAGATCCGGGCGCCGATCGAGTCGCCGTCCTTGCGCAACGCATCCATGTACGCTTCGAGCTGCGGCACGATTTGCGCATTCGGTGCGAAAAAAGGATTGTCGGCCACGTGCGCCCAATCCACGAACGGGATGTCGATTTCGCCCAACGCGCTCATGTAGCCGCGCACCTGGACGCCGAAGCGCTCCCGCAGCCACTTCTTCGCTACCGCCCCTGCCGCGACATTCGGCGCAGTTAGCCGCGCGGACGCGCGTCCGCCTCCACGGTAATCGCGCACACCATATTTTTGCCAGTATGTGTAGTCCGCATGGCCGGGCCGGAAAGTTTCCGCGATATTGCCGTAATCCTTGCTGCGTTGGTCCGTATTGCGAATTAGCAACGCAATCGGCGTGCCGGTCGTCACACCGTCGAACACGCCCGATAGGATCTCGACCCGGTCTTCCTCCTGGCGCTGCGTTACGTGGCGCGACGTGCCCGGCTTGCGGCGATCGAGCTCTACCTGTATATCCGCTTCGGCCAGCGCCAGCCCTGGCGGACAGCCATCGATCACGCAGCCGATGGCCGGACCGTGCGACTCCCCGAAAGTCGTCACCGTGAAAAGCGTACCGAAAGTGTTGCCCGACATGCTGGTTGCCTGGAAATTGCTCAAGCCATCATTATGCCAGCGCTGCCGCGGCGCACGCCGTACACCAGCCCCGCCACGGCTTCAGCACGCCTCGCGCGCTCCTTCATCCTCCGGCCAGTCGCGGATATAGGCTTTGAGCATCCGGTTCTCAAACCCCTGCTCCTCGACCACCGCCCTGGCCACGTCATAGAATGAGATCACGCCCATCAGCGTGCGTTTTTCCATCACCGGCAAATAGCGCGCGTGACGCTCAAGCATCATGCGCCGTACCTCGTTGATATCTGTCTCCGGCGTACAAGTGAGCGGATGATCGTCCATCACTTTGCGGATCGTCACGGCATCGACCGAGCCGCCTCGGTCGCGCAATGTCAGGATGATTTCGCGGAACGTCAGCATGCCGACCAGATCGCCGAATTCAATAACGACCAGCGAGCCAATGTCGTGTTCGGCCATGGTCTGAACCGCTTCGCTCAACGGTGTGTCGGGAGTGACGGTGTAGAGCGCATTGCCCTTGACCTTCAGGATATCGCTGACTCGCATGGCCTCCTCCTTGCACTGCGCAGCTTCGTGCACCGATCCTAGCCGAAAGACCGGTAAAAGAAAAGCATAGCGCAGCGGCGCAGTCCACGCCACCGCCTCGATGCTGCGATACCGGCGCACCGCGTCGATCACGCGCGCGGCCTATTCGGCACGCCGGCCCGGTTCAGACGAACACCCGACAGCAGGTCCCACAGCGCGCGCAGCACGACCACAGCGTGTGGGCGCTCCAGTCGCGCGACTTCGCCGATCACAGTTTTTCGGTGCTAGCGCCGCACTTGCCGGGCCACAACCGTAGCAAAGGCCCCCTCTGGCGACCATCGAGGCGCTCGCGCGCTAAACGGCCGCCGCCGGTGAGGAGCACCCGCCGTTGGCCCGCTCAGTTTGGGCGCCGCGACGGCGGCGCGCGGCCAACAACGCAGCGAGCGACACATCCAGGCCGCGATGGTCGAGCGCAGCGAGCAGCGTCGGGCCATCGACGTGCGCGGTGTCGAGATTGAGTTGATAAGTGAACTCGTTGCGATCGATGACGAACAGTGGATAGAGTTGGCGCAGGCTCGCGTGCCGCGGATTCACTAGAAGCACATAGCGATCTGGATCGCGCTCGCGCCGTATCCGGGCGACCCATTCGATTGCCTCGAGCTTGTCCAACAGTCGGGCAGCCGTGTGCAACCCGCAGCGCTGCAACTGCGCAAGTTCATGCAGCGTGTAGCCGGCACGACCCGCATCGCGAGCGTCGTTGAGCCACGCAAGCAGCTCCAGCGCATCAAGCAAGTCGCTGCCTGCGTAATCGACGCGATGAAAGTGCCCGAGCCGGATCTCTGGCAATGCAGACGTCACCATCGCGCCGAACAGCGTGATTAACCAACTCAGGTAAACCCACAGCAGAAAAATCGGAATGGTCGCAAATGCGCCATACACGGCCGTATAGGTCGGAATGCGCCGGATATAGAGCCCGAAGCCTCGCTTGGCAAGCTCAAACGCGATCGCCGCACACAGCCCGCCAACGAGCGCGTCGCGCCACGCCACCCGGCAGTTCGGTAAATAGACGTAAGATAGCGTGAATGCCAGTACCGACAGCGTCAGCACCGCGCCGGTCAGCGCCCATTCGGCGAACGCCGGCATCGCGCGCGACGCGGCGCCCGATGCCGCGCTGGCTGCGCCGGCCACGTTGGCGACCGTGCTAGCAAGCATTGAGTGCGTAAGCAGATAGGACGACACCGATAGGCTCACCCCGATCAGCAGCGGCCCCAGCGTGATCACTGCCCAATACACCAGAATACGCTGCGCAAGCGGGCGCGACTTACGTACACGCCAGATCGTGTTAAACGCCGATTCGACGATCATCATCGTCATGACCGACGTGACCACAAGGGTGATCATCCCGACCGTCGTCAGTCCCTTCGCCTTTTCCGCGAACTGGTTTAAATATTTAAAAATTTGGCTGTTGATCTGCGCCGGCATCAGATGGTCGGCCAGGAAACCCTGTAGTGACTGTTGGAATGACGCAAAGATCGGAAACGCGGTGAACAGCGCAAAGGCCACCGTCACCAGCGGCACTAGCGACAATACGGTCGTGAACGTGAGGCTGCCCGCCACCTGCGGGATACGGTCCTCGGCGCTGCGAGTCGCGACAAAGCGCGCGAGCCGCTTCAGCGCATCCAGATCGATATCGAACTTCTTCAAGGGCCAATCCTCCTTACGTCTTCTATAATAATGGTTCACCGCACAGGCCATGAAAGACATACTCGTTCTCTACTACAGCCGCAACGGCGCCACCCGGGAACTCGCGCGGGCCATCGGCCGCGGCGTGGACAGCGTGCCCGGCACACAGGCACGCATCCGCACCGTGCCGCCCGTTTCCACGGTCTGCGAGGCCACCAGGCCGGATATCCCCGACGATGGCCCGCCGTACGCGGAGTTGCGCGACCTAGCTGAGTGCGCCGGGCTCGCGCTGGGCTCGCCGACGCGCTTCGGCAATATGGCCGCGGCGCTGAAGTACTTTCTGGACGGCACAACGCCGCAATGGCTTAGCGGCGCGCTGGCGGGCAAGCCCGCCTGCGTCTTCACGTCCACCGGCAGCCTGCACGGCGGCCAAGAATCCACACTGCTATCCATGATGCTGCCATTGTTACATCACGGCATGCTGATCGTCGGGCTACCCTATACCGAATCCGCACTGATGAGCACGACGAGCGGCGGCACGCCGTACGGTGCCTCTCACGTCGCCGGGGTGAGTGGCGGAAACAATCCGACCCCGCTGTCGTCGGACGAGAAGACGTTGGCGCACGCACTCGGCGCGCGGCTCGCCCGCGCGGCGCTCGCGCTGGCCGACAGGCAATGAACCGGCAGCCCGGCAACCCGGCGCTACGAACCGCGCAGCGGTTGCATCGGCTGTTGATGATCGCGATTGCCACGCTGCTCGCACTGGTCATACTGGCCGTGAGCTGGGAAATCTGGCTCGCGCCGCTGCGTCCCGGCGGCTCGGCGCTGGCCCTCAAGGCGCTGCCGCTACTGCTGGTTGTGCCCGGGCTGCTACGCGCCAGGCTATATACGATGCAATGGTCAGCCATGCTGATTCTGGCCTATTTCGCGGAGGGAATCGTGCGCGCAACCAGTGATGCGGGCGCCGGTGCGCACCTAGGCTGGATCGAGGCAGTGCTCGCCCTCGTCTACTTCGTCAGCGTGCTCGGCTATCTCGCGCCATTCAAGCGCGCTGCCCGGCACGCCACTGCTGCCGCTGACGCCTTGGCTGAACACCGATGACGCCTCACGACACCGCCGCACTGCCCGCCTTTCTGCAAGCTTGCAAGCACGCCATCGGCGCAGACCAGGTATTGGATGGCCCGGACGACATGTCGCCCTACGTGACAGATTGGCGCCGCCGGTACGTCGGCCGCGCCTGCGCGGTGCTGCGTCCGGCGAACACGGCGGAAGTCGCCACGCTGGTACGATTGGCCACCGAATTCGGCGTCGCGCTGGTACCGCAAGGCGGCAACACCGGGCTGGCCGGCGGTGCCACGCCGGACGCCAGCGCGCGACAGGCAGTGCTCAGCCTGCGCCGCCTGGACCGCGTGCGCGCGGTGGACCCCATCAACGACACGATTACCGCAGAAGCCGGTTGCATCCTCGCACACGTGCAGGCCCGCGCGTCGGACGCCGGCCGCTTGTTCCCGCTCAGCCTGGCGGCCGAAGGCAGCTGCACGTTGGGTGGCAACCTGGCGACGAACGCCGGCGGCACCGCGGTGCTGCGCTACGGCAACGCGCGCGAACTGTGCCTGGGCCTGGAAGTCGTGACTGCGAAAGGTGAGATTTGGAATGGCTTGCGCGGGCTACGCAAGGACAACACCGGATACGACTTGCGCGATATTTTCATCGGCGCCGAAGGCACGCTGGGCATCATCACGGCAGCCGTGATGAAACTTTATCCGCAGCCGGCTGCGCGCATCACCGCACTGGCCGGCGTTGCATCGCCGCACGCCGCGCTACAGCTCTTGGCACTGGCCCGCGACACTGCCGGCGCGCTGCTAACCGGATTCGAGTTGATGTCCGACTTCTGCCTACGGCTGGTCACCCACCATTTCCCGTCGCAGCGATACCCGTTCGCCGCCCCGCATGCGCAGATCGTGTTGCTCGAGTTATCCGACGGCGAAAGCGAGGCGCACGCAAGCCAACTCATCGAGCGATTAATGGAGCGTGCGTTCGAGCGCGGTATCGTCGACGATGCGCTCGTGGCGCAAAGCCTGGCGCAGTCGAACGCATTGTGGGCACTGCGCGAGCACATCCCGCTCGCGCAAGCAAACGAAGGGCTCAATATCAAGCACGACATCGCAGTGCCAAGCTCGCGCATCGGCGAATTCATCGACACTACCGATGCGGCGATTGCCGCAGCCGTGCCCGGCGCGCGGATGGTCACCTTCGGGCATCTAGGCGACGGTAACCTGCACTACAACGTACAGGCGCCCGTGGGAGTGGATCCGCGGGCCTTTCTGGCCGAGCACCAGGCGCGCGTGAACCGGATTGTCTACGATAGCGTCCATGCGCACCACGGCACGATCAGCGCCGAGCACGGCGTCGGGCAGTTAAAGATCGAGGACGCGGCACGCTACAAGTCGCCCGTGGAACTCGAATTGATGCGTGCATTGAAGGCTACACTCGATCCCGGCAATGTGTTCAATCCCGGGAAAGTGCTACGCTGCGGTCCATGACTAGCGCACCCCGAAGGTCTGCAACGCGGCCTCGTCGGCCGCGAGTGCCTTCGAAATATGCTCGCGCAGGAATTCGACCCAAGTCCGGATCTTCGCATCCAGATATTGCCGCGACGCATACATCGCGTAAATTGTCATCTTTTGCATCTTGTGGTCTGGCAACACACGCACCAGCGTGCCATTGCGCAGCGCCGGCAACGCTGAAGGCGTGAGCAGCGCGCCAATGCCCATTCCCTCGCGCAGTGCCACCGCGAGCGCGTCCGACACATTGACCTGGAACGTCGGCGCCGGCAACTCGATCGTCTCAATGCCGTCCGGCCCGTCGAAGCGCCAATGATCACCGGGAAAGATCGATGTCACGATGCGCAGGCATGTATGGCCGGCCAGATCCGAAACGCTTCGGGGCGTGCCACGCTTTTCCAAATAGGCCGGAGAAGCGCATAGCACGCTATACGAGTCGCCAAGCCGCTGCGATACCAATCCGGAATCGGGCAGTTCGTTCGCGCTGACCTGCAGCGTAACATCGTAGCCTTCATCGAGCAGATCCGGCACGTGCTGCGACAGCGTCAGATCGACCGAAACAGCGGGATAACGCTCCTGATAGCGCGTGACGGCAGGCACCACGTAATACTGGCCGAAGCTGGTGGTCGCATGGATTCTGAGCCGGCCAGCGGGTCGCGCGTGCGCGTCGGCGGCTTCGGCTTCGGCCTGATCGACGTAAGCGAGGATCTGCTCGCATCGCAGCAAGTATCGCTCCCCCGCCTCCGTCAGCGCGATACGCCGCGTCGTGCGGTTTAGCAAGCGGGTACGCAGGTGTGCCTCCAGGTCCGATACGGCCCGCGAGGCGTACGCCGTCGTCGTATTCATCTGCTGCGCCGCAGCCGTGAAGCTCTTCGCCTCCACCACGCGGACAAACACCCTCATGTTCTGCAGCGTATCCATAACGAACTTCCTGTGCAGTTCAAGAAATTGTTGCACAGTTCGCAACAGCGATTATTGCTTATTCGGTAAAAAACTATCTCAAAGCGGTCGGTTATTCGGAAAATGCTTCAAAAATATAATCGTACCGACCCGTCACTTCGGAGTGCTCCGAGATAGCCGTGCGATCCGTCCGACGTTTCACCACGCTGACTCCCGCAATTTTTGCAGGCTACTTGATTATTGCGGGCTGTGCGAGTACCCAGGGCATCGCGCCTCGCGCCAAGCCGGTCGACGCCGGCCAGCTCGATGCGTCCCAAGCCGTGCGTGCGGCAAGCATCGATGCACAGTGGCCAAGCGAGCAATGGTGGAAAATGTACCGCGATCCGCAGCTCGATCAGTGGATCACCGACGCGCTGGCCGGCTCGCCCAGCTTGGCGATGGCCCGGGATCGCGTACGGCAAGCGCGGGCAATGGCCGGCGTCGCGCGGGCCGATCTCGCGTCGCAACTCAACGGCAATCTGTCGATGACGCGGCAGCACTGGCCCGACAATGTGTATTACGGTCCTGGGCCGCTAGCCAACGCCGATACGTGGAATAACACGATCGGACTGTCGTTGTCGTACAACCTAGACCTATGGGGACACGATGAGAAGGCCGCCGAGCGCGCACTCGATGCGGCGTGCATGCAGGCGGTCGATGCCCGGGCCGCGCAACTCGAACTCGAGGTCAACATCGTACGCGCCTACATCAAGCTGTCGCTCGCGTTCGCGCAACGAGACATCGCCGCGCAAACGCTGGCACACGAGCAGTCGATTGTCGACATTGCACGACGGCGGCTGCAAGGCGGTATCGGTACTCAATTGGAGCTTACGCAAGCGCAAGCTCCGCTGCCCCGACGCGAACGCCAAATCGCGGCATTCGACGAACAGATCGCGCTTTTGCGCAACCAGCTTGCCGCGCTGGCCGGTAAAGGCCCGGGAGCGGGCGCCGCGCTGCAACGTCCGACGCTCTCGCTCCAGACGCCGGTGAGCCTGCCATCGAACTTGCCTGCCGAGTTGCTCGGTCATCGGCCGGACGTGGTCGCCGCGCGCTGGCGCGTGGCCGCCAACGCGGCGGGTATCGACGTTGCCAGGACCGCCTTCTATCCGAACGTCAATCTGCTGGCCTCGGTCGGCGGCATGTTCGTCGGTGGCGGGCCGCTGGCCTTTCTGCTGTCCCAGGCGCATGCTGCCACGGTGGGGCCGGCAGTATCCCTGCCGATCTTCAACGGCGGGCGGCTGCGCGCCCAGCTGGATGCCGCCAGCGCCGGTTATGACCTGGCCGTCGATCAATACAATCAGACGCTGGTTGACGCATTGAAGGACATCGCGGACCAGATCGTCACGTTGAAATCGCTCGATGTCCAACAGGATGCGGCGCAGCGCGCGGTCGCTGTTGCCCAGCGTAGCTACGATCTGGCCTCCACCGGCTTTCGACGCGGCTTGACCGACTACCTATCCGTATTGAGCGCGCAAACCCAATTGTTGCAGGCACAACAGGACGCCGAGATCATCCATGCGTCGAAGCTGGCGGCCCGTGCGTCGCTGACGGCCGCGCTGGGCGGCGGACTGGTCGGTCCGGGCGATGGCCCATCCGACGAAGATCCGCGCGTGCCTAAGGCCGTCGCCCGGCAGGCATCGCCATGAGCAGCGCTACATCCGTGCTGGCCCGGTTGACGTCATCATCCGCATGGCGCGACACAGTGCGCGACTGGTTACGCATCGACGGCCGGGTATGGATTTATATATTCAAGACCGTCGGCGCCGCATTGCTTGCGCTGGGCGTGGCCATGAAGCTGGACTTGCCGCAACCGCGTACCGCGATGACGACCGTGTTCATCGTCATGCAGCCGCAAAGCGGGATGGTGCTCGCCAAAAGCTTTTACCGGATCGTGGGGACTGTGATTGGCTCGGTCGTGACGATCGCGCTGGTTTCGCTGTTTGCGCAACAGCGCGAGCTGTTTTTGCTGTCCGTATCGGTCTGGGTAGGCATTTGCACCTTTGGCGCGGCACGCAACCGCAACTTCCGCTCGTACGGGTTCGTGCTTGCCGGCTATACCGCTGCGCTAGTGGGCATTCCGGCCGTCCAGCATGCGGACGGTGCGTTCATGGCCGCCGTGACAAGGGTCACGGAGGTCACGCTGGGCATCCTATGTGCCGGCGCGGTCAGCGCGCTAGTGCTGCCCCAGCACACCGCCGACGCGCTTCGCTCCACAGTCCGAGCGCGATACCTCGCGTTCGTCGAATTTGTATCGGACACGCTGGCGGGCCGGATTGACCGCTCTCGTGCCGAACGCACCAACGCGCGTTTTGCCGCCGATGTCGTCGGGCTGGAAGCGATGCGCAGCTTCGCAGTGTTCGAGGATCCACGCAGCCGAATGCGCAGTGGCCGGCTGTCGCGGCTGAACACCGAGTTCATGAACGCGTCGACACGCTTTCATGCGTTACACCAGTTGATGAACCGTATCCGTGCAAGCGGCCAGGCCCAGGTCGTCGAGGCAATCGAACCGTATTTTCGGGAAGTTGCGCCGCTACTGCTAAAGAAAAACGGCGAACCCGTGCGCAACGCGGAGGATGCACAGCACGTGGCGACACAGCTGCAGGCGTTCAAACAGGCCTTGCCGCGTCGCATACGCGATACCCGAGCGCAGCTCGAACAGCGTGAAGGCATCGCGCTGCTGGACTTCGATACCGCAGCCGAGTTGCTGTACCGATTCGTCGACGAGATGCACGCGTACGCGCTCACGTACGCGTCGCTGAGCACGGACCTTCATGAACGCGAGCACGAGGCACAACGCTACATCCCGCGCACTCATACCGTGGCGGCGGGCGTAGCCGGCGTGCGGGCGGCCATCGCGATGCTGTTGTTCGCCGCATTCTGGATTTGGACCGCCTGGCCCAGCGGCGGCATGGCGGTGTTGAACGCAGCAGCCACGAGCGCGCTAGTCGCGTCGATGCCGCAGCCCGCCAAGGGTGCCGCGCAGATGGCGATGGGTACGATGGCCGCGGTGCTCGCCGGTTCCATCGCGGTGTTCGGCATCTTCCCTCACCTGGACGGCTACACGTTGCTGTGCGCCACCCTTGCCCCCTTGCTGATGTTCGGCGTACTGATGTCCACGCGTACGGGCTGGGGCGCGTTTGGCATGGGCTATTGCGTATTCTTCTGCTTCCTGGCTGGCCCCGACAACGTCGTGCGCTACGACCCTTCGTCGTACATGAACGATGCCATCGCGCTAATTGCCGCGATGCTCGTCGTCGCGCTGATCAGTGCCGTACTGCTGCCGCCGGCCAGTCCGTGGCTGCATAAGCAACTGCAGCGGGCCTTGCTGCACCAAGTCGTAGACGCATGCAACACTCGACTGAGCCGAGCCCGCCAATACTTAGAAAGCGGCACGCGTGACCTGCTGCACCAAGCCAATGCAGTCACCGCGGATCGTCCGGACCTGCAGATGCGGATGTTATCGTGGACCTTTACCGTGCTCGAGGTCGGTCATGCCGTGATCGAATTACGCACGGAACTCGACCGACTCCCCGCCGACCCCCGCTATTCGGCCAACATGCCGTGGCGGCAGGCCACGCAGCACATGCTGAACACACTGGCCGCCTTGTTCTCCGCCCCCAGCCATCGACGGCTCCTCGACGCACGCGAGGCAACTGCGACCAATATCAACGCGGCGCTAGTCATGCTGCACAGCGTCGCTGGGTCGCGCGATGACCGGCACAGGTTGCAACGTACTTTGAGCTATTTGCATTTCATCCGGACCGCTCTGCTCGATGCCCAATCCCCGCTCAGCGAGTTGACGCCCGGCCCGCAAGGCCCTCACCGACGAGATATCACCCATGCCGCGTGACATCGCATTGTTCGACGCCTACGTACCCATGCTCCTGCTCACCACGCTGGCCGGCACCGCATTGACGTGGGCACTCGATCGCGTATTGGCCTACTTTGGCGTGTATCGTCTGTTCTGGCACCCGTCACTCGCCCGCGCGAGCCTGCTCACCTGTATTGTCTGCCTGTTCGGGCTCGCCATTTATCGTTGAATCCAAAGAGTCGGACATGAAACTTCGCCGTATCCTCAGCTTCTTTGCGACTATCGCGATCTTCGCCGTTGCCGTGCTGCTTGGTCGCGCGTTGTGGGTCTACTACATGGATTCGCCCTGGACCCGCGATGGGCGCGTCAGGGCGGAGATCATCAATATCGCGCCGGACGTGTCAGGGCAGATTGTCGAGTTCCCGGTGCGGGACAATCAGTTCGTGCATCGCGGCGACGTCTTGATGCGCATCGATCCGGGCCATTACCGCATCGCCGTCCAGCAAGCCGAGGCGTTGGTCGCGGCACGCAAGGCGGATCTGCAGATGCGCCGTAACGATGCCGCACGACGCCGGGATTTGGACGCGCTGGTTGTTTCGAAGGAGAACCGCGAAAATGCCGTGATTCAGGCCGCCAGCGCCCAGGCCCAGTATGAACAGGCGCTCGCGCAGCTCGCCGCGGCGAAGTTAAACCTGGAGCGCACGACCGTGGTCGCGCCAGTGGACGGCTATGTGACAAACCTCAATGCCTATCGCGGCGATTACGCCATCGCCGGGCAACCTAAGCTGGCGCTCGTTGACAGCCACTCGTTCTGGGTCTACGGCTATTTCGAGGAAACCAAGATCCCGCTGCTCAAGATCGGCGACTCGGCTGAAATGCGACTGATGAGCGGCGCAGTATTAAAAGGCCATGTCGAAGGGATCTCGCGCGGCATCGCCGACCGCGATAATCCGATGAGCCGCGAACTGCTTGCCGACGTCAATCCAACCTTCAATTGGGTCCGCCTCGCACAGCGTGTTCCAGTACGCATCCATATCGATCAGGTGCCCGACGGCTTGATCCTGTCTGCCGGCACGACCTGCACGGTAGTGGTCAAGCCGGCCGCGGCAAACGGCGCCGAGCCACGCACGTAGCCAGACGGTGGGCGGCGCCGACCCGCTCACCGCATGTCATGCAGCCAATTGCCGAGCTGCCTACCAGCCATCACGCAACCCACGCGAACCTCTTTACCGCACCTCACGCAGCCAACGCAGATCCGCCGACGTGCCGTTTCAGCTTCGCTTTGCCGATTCAGCAGATATCCTGGCATGTCACGCAGACTGATCGGCTCAATGACGATGGTGATGCCATGCACTACAGCCTCGCCGGCCGCACGGCGCGCGTGCCTGGGCGAGCTGATCCAGATTGACGGCAGCGAGCATCTGTGGTTTGAGAAGCGCGCGTCACAGTGCACGCTGCTTGGTGTACGTGGACGATACGACGAGCCGGCTGCATTCGAGTTTGGCGGATCAGACGCCAGTTGAGGCATACTTCGACGCTGCCTGCGATCAAATTGGTAGCGTAATCGCCCCGGACGTTCCACTTAAAAATCTTAGAACACTGTCTGAACGAGTGAAGCTACCTCTGAGTCCACCCCTTTTCGCCGAGCATCGCTTAGCGCTTGATCGTCAAGTACATCGACGATACATTACTTTGTATCAGCGTAAAAATCTGACGCAAACTTGCGAGCGCAGTTTTTAAGCCACGGCCGGGCAGCGGAAAGCGATACATCGTCGCCTCTACTAGGAGTGGAAATGAAGCGAAAACGGACATACTCGGAGTCGGAACCGATACACGCCTTACCGAATAAACGCGCTCGACACTGGACAGAGCGGAGTCGGCAACGCAAGCTTTCGGAGCCTACGCTGGCATCGGATGCGCTACAGGATGCGCAGCAGCGCGAGTTTCATCTGCGTACCATCGAATTAATCCACAAAAGCCTAGCGGGTTTCGCCCAGCCACCGCAGCGTCGATTACCCGAGCTAGAAGAAAAGAACTTCTATTATGATGATCAGCACGATGCTAACAGGCCTGATATCATTTACCAAGTAAAATATGGGCCTGCGGCCGATATCAGTGATGCGGATAAGCAGTGGCTTAAGCAATATTATGGCGAAGATGTTACTAAGCGCTACACTCAATATAACTCGAAGCGACCCTTTTATGCCGAGGCAGCACAACAAACGGGCCGCCCGCTAACCTACCAGGAAGCTGCGGTAAATGAAGGCAGGGACCCTGGATCGGCAAGCATTAACCACCTCATCGCGAGCGCAACTGGTCAGCATTTGATAAATCAAATGACATTACTGCACAGAGCGGGGGCGCAACAGTTTGAAGAAGCGAAAAAAGCGCAAAGTCAACAAGGTGATAATATCGGAGAGGAGGAAGCTGAATCTCTCTGGAAACAAAAACGTACGGGGCTGGCAAAGCAGGCGGCAGCGATGGGCCGGCTACGCGGGTTCGGCCGTGCAATTTTGGCCGATGAATATGCTCGTCATGGTTATGGTACTGAATTACGCGATGTGTGGGTTGCCACCGATTACAATGCCAATACCCTAAAACGCAACCGGATGGCTGCCGACATCCAAAGGGCTCTTGAGGGAAAGACGAAGGCGGATCGACTCCAAGCCTATAAAAATTTCATGGCTAATACATTCGACTCGACCGGCAATCTCCGGCTCGGTCACGGCAAAGGAAATGGCCGGGTCTCTACGGGTTTCGATATGCCGATCACAGAGAAGGCAACACCGACACCTCGCGGACGGCGTTTATTTGAAGCGAATTACAATTATGGCCTGCCTGAAATGCAAGTATCGGGTAGGATGGACAACTTTAAACCCGGCATGTTTACCACTGTTCAAAAAACAGGAGAGCCCGAACAAAATTTAACGAGTAGCCGATGGGCGCCACGCCCGTCTAATGTATTTCAACAGATTGCACAGCACGTTGCTGCGTCGGGCACTCGTCTCCCACAGCCCAGCACAGCACGTGCAGATTTGTCCAACGCACAAACAGCCAACCGCTTTTGGTTCGCTACCCTACGCCAGAGGATGCAACCGCAAAAACTGCACGAGTTAATTGCGTGGACGCGATTTCACTCTTCGTCAAGTGATTTTTGATGCCAACAGGCCGCCGTGTATTGATAGACACCTCACGCGATCTTTATCATGTCGATCTGGATGCCACGTGTGAAGGTCACAAAATTGCTGAGGGAAATCGACGCTGAGACTCGACCGGTGCGATTTTCATCGTGGAACGAGGCTCAAACTTAAATTCCGGATAGATTTGCGCAAGCCAAAAACGTCAGAACCAGGGGTTGCAAAATTCAGAGCCTATCCGGTTTCTTGTGTGTGAGGCATAAACTATCGGCAAAGGGGCCAACATGCCTTGCAAACGAAAAGAAGAATCGACGATTGAGCCCGGCCGCAGGCTGAACCCAGACCCGAGCCGGAGATTCGGAAAAGTATCTACACGACCCATTCCATCGAATCGCTGCATATGCAACTGTGCAAGCTCATCAAAACGCGCGACCACTTCCCTAGCGACGAGGCCGCACTCAAACTGATCAGGTTGGCGCCGCGCAACGCCGTTGTCAAATGGAACGGTCCTCGACATGATTGGAAAGCACGATGACACAGTTCGCGCTGCTTTACCCTGAGTGCTTCAACACCAGGCTGTGAGCCTTAATCCGCCTCACACACAAAATGCCGGATACGTCCTTGAGATCTGTGTTCACCGATTTTGTTGAATCAAAGAAAGTGTCCGCTACATCTGCTTACGCTCACTTAATACATTCCGGCGTGCCTTGCGCGTCTGACGCAACGCCTCGGTGATTACGCCAACATCTCCACGCGCCATTATCGCAAAACCCAGTACCAAAGCATTGACCGCCACATGCGTCGGTTCCACCGGTGTGGAATACCACCCTGCACATACACGTACCGCCAAAATGCCATACACCGCGACCAACCAAAATCGTATCGCTCGCTCATACCAATTCAACGGACTGCGCCGAGGTACTGGCGCACTAAAGGCAAACAACAGAATCAGAAAAATCGCACTTGCCAATACCCCATTCATCAACAGCAGCAGCAAGTCACATACGCTGTAGGCATTGAAGTACACTATTGCCGCTTTTATCATTTTTCTAACTCGCTATTCTTAGTGTCATTAACAGGCGTACTTCTAATAATCCGGTAGGTCAACTGAGTCAACAGTTCCGGCACCATTTTCTCCGACCAATCCAGCAGTGCATTGGCCAGCGTCACGATCGCCGCCGTAGACAAAAACGCTGCAAGCCATTCTGGTAACCCCACGTACTGCTGCACTGACGAAGTCACCGAAAGTCCGCCAATCACTGATACGCCGAAATATGCTATCTTGCGCGGCCACGACGGCTCACGACTATGCAGCAAAAATATCAATGCGCCGCACACTACCCCACTCACCAGGGTAAGGTCATCTTGTGTCCAGGTCATTGAATTGAACACGGATGGCACACGCAATAGTTCAAACCACCACGTCATGCTTTACCTCTGCTATACGTTCGCGCATCCGGCATCCAGTTGATCGGACCGTGTATGCTATGCTTACAACTGTATCGCATGGACATTTTTGGGCCGGCCATCTCGGCAACCAACGCATTTCGCTTAAGTAGTTGTTTAATCGCCGTACGCTTGAATTTACACTACAGACTTGCGTTGATACCTCCTTTGGTGACCAGTCGTTTAAGACACTTGGTCATGGTCCCGCCGACTGAAAACCATTTACGGAACACTCTGCGGTTTCAGGTCGCACCGTGCACACGTAAGCTTGTAAGGCTTTGAGCTTATCTATTTCTCGCTGGTCGTCGTCAGCGACCCGGAAAACGCGCTCTGCAACCGTTGGGTCGAGCTCTGCGTAGGTGGGGGAGCCATCGCCCATTCCGGTGGTGGCGGCAAAGCCGGACATGTCACGGCTACGGGTTGAACAGTTGACGACGGCGACACGCAGCCGCTCAGTGCCGGCAGCAAGAGCATCGCGCAGACGTTGATTTTCATTCTCATGGACTTGACGCTCCTGACTCAGTTGTGCATCCAGCGTTTCGATCCGGCGGGCCTGGACCTCACGCATAGCGGTCGCTTTCTGTTGCGCGGCCAAGGCTGCGTCTGAAATCGCTTTCATTTGTTCGGCATGCTGCTCATGATCCCGGGCTCGCGCAGCTTGTTCTTCAGCCAGCCGTCTACCAGCGATAACCGAGCTCATGCCCCAACCTAAGGCGATCCCCACAATGAATAGAGCACCATAGGGCGCGATCCATCTCAGCAAGTGCTGCATTGCACTCTCCCTGACCCGCGGCAGCTGTGTTCCCCGCCTAAGGCACGTCGCCTGCTATATCAAAAATTCCTGCTCCTGCCTGTGTGCTAAACCCATCCCATGTGCTCCTGCAGCCGGAACGCTAGACGGACTGCAAAGGCAAAAACACTATATACCGCATTTATTTCATCGTCCAAACGGACCATGACTTAAACCGCCATTGTTGAAAGAATTCGCAATGCAGGCACAATGACCCTGCTTTAAAAACAAGCCGCCGCGAAACAATGCACTTGCCATCGCTCAATTAAGTGCAACCATGACGTCATCATGGATACGTTGGCGATGCACACAACAATGAAACAATCATTGCGCATTGCGCTGCCTTGCATCCAATTTTGAAAAAATAGTTTGGATCGGGAAACACCTTTCATAGTCGGTTCATTACCCAGCCAAACACGAATGCCTCGTCTTTCTCTCGTCTCTCCGCCAACTCAATGTAACGTGCCCCTTGTAGGCTATTGAGTGCCTTGAGAAGCGTCATTTGCCCTGGCTCTTTGCGTTTGTCCAGAAAAGCTTTGAGCGCTGCGATTGTTTTGGGGCCTATCAAACCATCCACCATCATATCGGGGTAATCGGTCTGCCGACGATTAAACGCATTGAGCACACGCTGCAGAAACTGCGCTGCCACCTGCGTGCCCATATTGACACCGGTATCAAATAATTCAAGCGCAATCGGCACCGATAGCATGACAACGTCCTCCAGATGCAGCGGCTCCCAATAGCGGCGCCGATAGATGGCTTTGGCGGTCGCTAAGGGCAGCAAGGCCATCGTACCCAGATACCCTTCTGCTCGTGCCACCGCCTCAGTAATGCCATAGGACGTTTCGCCGCCGCTATCATCAACGTGATTGGAATAGCCTCCTTCTCGGGCCACCGTCTTTTCAAATGCGTCATCAAACGCTGTCATGGCCTTGCCCCTCTTAACAAGCTCGTGATACGCATCCTCCTTGAAAAATTCATTTGAATCAACAGGCAGATTTAGATGATAAGCTGTTCAAAAACACAAAACCATCAAACGCGGCGGATATCCGTCCCATTTGCCACGGCGACCACTGCGATATCACGACTGACGGGTCGTCCCCCAATGTCGCGCAGGCTCAGGTTGAAGCGACCGTACCATCGAACCGCGCAGCGGATGATCATCGCCGGAAAACAATGAGCGTGATAGAGCGATTCTGTCTTCTTTAGCCCGCGAACTGACCGGATCTCATACACAACACAACGTGAAAAAGCCGGTGCTCGATCGCCGACATGCATTTCTGTTAAGACAAACCATGACAACAGTCACGAAGACAAAGCTCCAAACGTCATTGGTCGCGAGTGGACACCTAAAGGTGAAAGGTTTGATGGCACCATCGTGCTGATCGTTTCCCTCTATCCGACGCGTGCAAGGACAGCGAGAATGCGTGCCGAAGATCGGGTCGAGATGCCAGTGCCTGTCGTCGGCACAGGGGGCCGCTGTGGCAGCAGTAAAGTGCGCGCCCTCCTCGGGTTAATCGCTCGAATCGTGCGAAATCTGGCGGTAATAACTTGACGAGGCGCTCGCAATAGATCTTGGCAGCGTCACGGCTTGCGCGCAATTGAAGGATGCTTAAACTGTTGTTCTATAAAGATTTTTATGGTCAAACCGCCATAAATTGCACGAAAGATACGTTTACCCCGTAATGAGGCCGGCCTACCGGCATTTTTTCACCCTTGACTTTAACGATTCCAATGAGGGCGGATCGGCGACGGCTCACTTTGGCCTGGGTGGGCGAGCGCTGGTCAACCAGCTAGCATGCCAGTAACTTTGCTTGGGCCGGTACATTTGCTCATAATCGGGGCCAAACCGCCATTTTTTCTGGCTGAAGATCTCATCGTGCGGGACTTCTCTGTCCTCCTTCCAAAACCGCACATATTGCTTGACCTGCTCGGTTTTTTGATGCCGATACAACCATCTTAGTTCACTAGACGTAATACTGGTTCCATGCCCTATCTTGCCTGCTACCGCACTGAGGTTTTCATCAATACCGTCCACAATAAAATGAATGTTTTTTTGCCTGACCAGCAACTGGTATTCAAGCCCCGCCTTACTGGTTTTCTTCCATAACGCCTTACTCGCCTCTAACGTTAGCTGTTGGCTTGGCGACACTTCGCTGGCAACATTGTAGCGGGCGTGGCGTGACAAAAATGTCTTGAATGCAATACCCCGCTGGGCATCGGATAATGCCTTTTTGATGCGCTTGTCGGACTGGTAAACGTAGGGCTTATCCAGCGGGTCCCATACCGCATTTGTCAAATCATTTTGAATCAGAATTTTTTTAGGCGGCAGCGCTTCCCGCTTTTGCGTGCCGCCGCTGCCTTGGTCCAAATTACTAAACCCGGCTTGCTTTAACGTGTCCAATGCACGCTTTCTCGGCGCATCCAGACCATAAACAATATCCCCCTCTTGAAAAACCTCTGCCAATTGTTGATACGGAATCCATTCACCCTCGTGGCTCGTTTGCGAAGCAGGCGAAAGCCTAGCCAACGCGGCTTGAACTGGCGCTAGGTCAAATGCTGGCGTTGACTCATCCCCCCTCTCGGACGGCTGCCTACTCGACCGGCGCGAGGATTGACGCATTGCGTACTGTTGAACGACGCTTGTTTTCATTTTCCGCTCCTCATGGATACGCTACGCTTGGCACCCACGCCAATGGAGAGTTACTCCCCCACCGGCTCAAACCCGATTCACATCAAGCGAGCTGGCCCGTTCGTCGGTTTCAACACACGGGAAGACGGTACGCGCATAGGCTAAACTGTACCGCTGCATAGGATATGGCCCTTTAATGTTAGTATGCCGGTCATGCACATCCCTCATCCCGATGCGCCGACGCGTTCAAGGCGATCGAATCGGTCATGTCGTGGGAAGCCTTCACTTGGAGCGTCGGCGAAGCCGAGCAACTGGCCCAGCCTGAGGCGTTCGATTTTCTGCATAAAATCAGCGACCATGATGCGACGTTGCGCCGGCGACCTTTCCCCACGGGAGTATCCCACTGTAAAGTTAGTGGCAAGGTCGCAGGAGAAACCGTCTCATGCAGCAGTGGCGGTTCAGCGAAGAGCCAATCATCGGCGTGTTGAAGGAAGTCGAGGTCGG
>NZ_JAHKSP010000022.1:0-65721 GCF_021733735.1 Mycetohabitans sp. B2 | reverse complement strand
TTACTTGTTAAAGAGCATCGCGCCCACCGTGCCTCAGCCTGCCCGGCTTCAGCCCCCTGCGTCGCGTCGCTGCATCAGCAGCAGAGAAACGAGATTATGAAGATTTCTCATCGTGGCGTCAAGAAGTTTTTAAAACTTTTTTCACCACGGGGTTTCGAGAAAATTCCGCTCACCCACCCCACTTTCGCGCAACGGCGTCCGTCGTGCGAAAAATAAGATTCTAGCGCCCCGCCACCTCCAACGCAAGCCTGTTTTCAACGATGCTTGAAGACGGGCTTGCGCTTCTCGACAAACGCAGCCATCCCTTCCTTCTGATCCTCGGTGGCAAACAGCGAGTGGAACAGCCGGCGCTCGAAATGCACGCCCTCGGTCAGCAAGGTCTCGTACGACTGATTGATCGATTCCTTGATCATCATCACCGAAGGTAACGAATATTCAGCAATCGCAGCCGCCGTGCTGAGCGCCTCGTCCAGGAACTTGTTCACTCCGACTACGCGGGATACCAGTCCCGCGCGCTCCGCTTCGTGTGCATCCATGAAGCGCCCGGTCAGGCACAGGTCCATCGCTTTGGCCTTGGAGATCGCGCGCGGCAGGCGCTGCGTGCCACCCGCGCCCGGCATGATCCCAAGCTTGACCTCCGGCAGGCCGAACTGCGCGGTGTCCGCCGCGATGATAATGTCGCACATCATCGCCAGTTCGCACCCGCCGCCCAGCGCGAAGCCCGCTACTGCAGCGATCACCGGTTTGCGCACCGCACGCACCGCCTCCCAGTTGCGCGTAATGTAGTTTCCTTTATAGACATCCATATAGGTGTACTTCGCCATCATTCCGATGTCCGCGCCGGCGGCGAATGCTTTTTCGCTACCCGTCACCACGATCGTGCCGATCTGCTCATCGTCGTCGAACGCCTTGAGCGCCGCGCCCAACTCGTCCATCAGCGCGTCGTTCAGTGCATTGAGCGCCTTCGGTCGGTGCAGCGTGATCAGCCCAACCCGTCCGCTTGTGTCGACCAAAATGTTTTCGTATGTCATGAATTCTCCACTGGCAAGGGGAACCGCGAAAAAACGCCGCGCAACCCGAAAAGAATGCTAACATTTTCCAACCAACCGGTCGGTTTATTTATCCTTCTCCGCCTCATTTGTCCGACTACCCGCCATGACACATCCGTTGTTTGCGAAACATGAATCGACGTTGACACAGGCACTTCAGGCACAGGAAACGCGCGGCTACTGGAGTCCGTTCCCCGAGATGCCCAGCCCCAAGGTGTACGGGGAAACGGCGAACGCGGACGGTGAGCAATCGTTCAAAGCGCTTTTGAACCAAACGTTCGATTTGGATCAACCCAGTAATGGACTGGTAGGCCAGGAGCACTCGCCGTTCGGCTTCGCTTTGGACGTGCGCTATCCGAAGGCCGATCCGGACCGACTGTTCGCTGCCGTGGCGCGCGCGCAGCAACCATGGCAGCGCGCGGGCCGCGAGGCGTGGATTGGCGTGAGCCTGGAGATTCTGCAGCGGCTGAACCGGGCAAGCTTCGAGATCGCCTACAGCGTGATGCATACGACCGGGCAGGCATTCATGATGGCGTTCCAGGCCGGCGGGCCGCACGCGCAGGACCGCGCGCTCGAGGCCATCGCATGTGCATGGGACCAATTGCGGCGCATCCCGGCCCAAGCTTACTGGGAAAAGCCCCAAGGCAAGAACCCGCCGCTGGCAATGGAAAAGCACTTTACGATCGTGCCGCGCGGCATCGGCCTGGTGCTTGGCTGTTGTACCTTTCCGACATGGAACAGTTATCCGGGACTGTTTGCTGATCTTGCGACCGGCAACGCGGTGGTCGTCAAGCCACATCCTGGCGCGATCCTGCCACTGGCGATCACCGTGCGTATCGCGCGCGACGTGCTGCGCGAGGCCGGCTTCGATCCGAACGTCGTTACGCTATTGGCAACGGATCCGGATGACGGCACGCTCGTGCAGCAGCTCGCCACGCGCCCCGATGTTCGACTGATCGATTTCACGGGTAGCACGCACAACGGCAATTGGCTCGAGCGCAACGCGACCCAGGCCCACGTGTATACCGAGAAGGCGGGCGTGAACCAGATCGTCATCGACTCGGTCGACGACATCAAGGCGGCCGCACGCAATATCGCATTCTCGCTGGCGCTGTACTCGGGCCAGATGTGTACCGCACCACAAAACATCTATGTGCCGCGCAACGGCATCCGCACCGCCGACGGTACGCTTAGCTTTGACGAAGTCGGCCAAGCAATCGCCGAGGCCGTCCAAAAACTGACGTCGGACTCAGCCAAGGCGGTCGAATTGATCGGAGCCATCCAAAACGACGCCGTCGTGCAGCGTATCGAGCGGGCGCGCGCGCTCGGTAGCGTGTTACTGGACAGCCAACCGCTCGTGCATCCCGCGTTCGAGCATGCACGCGTGCACACGCCGCTGCTGGTCAAGCTGGATGCGGCCACCGACCAGAACCGATTCACGCAGGAATGGTTCGGCCCGATCGCATTCGTCATCGCGACGGATTCCACCGCGCAATCGCTGGCGCTGGCCGGCTCGATTGCCGCGCAGCACGGCGCGCTGACCCTATCTGTATACAGTGGTGACGAAGCAGTGCAGCAAGCCGCGCACGAAGCGGCGATCAAAGGCGGCGTCGCGCTGTCGCTGAACTTGACCGGCGGCGTGTTCGTGAACCAGTCCGCGGCGTTCTCGGACTTCCATGGCACCGGTGCGAACCCAGCGGCCAATGCGACGCTGACCGACGCCGCGTTTGTGGCGAACCGCTTCCGCGTCGTGCAAAGCCGCGCGCACGTAGCACCGCGCGGCTGACCGGCGCCACCTCGGCATTGCTCCGCACCGACGAAAACGAACTCGACAAGCGTAGGCGAATGGCACCATGACCGAAGCTTTTATCTGTGATGCAGTCCGCACGCCGTTTGGCCGCTATGGCGGCGCGCTAAAAGACGTTCGCGCAGATGACCTTGGCGCGATCCCGATCAAGGCGCTGCTCGAGCGTTATCCGTCAATGGACTGGGCGGCGGTCAACGACGTGATCTACGGTTGCGCGAATCAGGCCGGCGAAGATAATCGCAACGTCGCCCGGATGGCCGCGCTGCTCGCCGGCCTGCCCGTTGACGTGCCGGGCGCCACGGTAAACCGGCTATGCGGCTCGGGCATGGATGCGATCGGCACCGCGGCGCGGGCAATCCGCGCAGGTGACGCGTCGCTGATGCTGGCCGGCGGTGTCGAGAGCATGACGCGCGCGCCGTTCGTGATGGGCAAGGCCAGCACCGCGTTCTCGCGCCAGACCGAAGTCTTCGATACAACGATTGGCTGGCGTTTCGTGAACCGGCTGATGAAGCAGCAGTACGGCATCGATTCGATGCCGCAGACCGCCGAAAACGTCGCGGCCGACTATAACGTAAGCCGTGCCGACCAAGACGCATTCGCGTTACGCAGCCAGCAAAAGGCCGCTCGTGCGCAGCGTGACGGCGTGCTGGCTGCCGAGATCGTGCCGGTCACTGTGCCATCCCGCAACGGCGATGCGATCGTGGTGCAGCACGACGAGCATCCGCGCGAAACGTCGATGGACGCACTGGCCAAGCTCGTCGGTGTGGTACGCCCAGACGGTACCGTCACCGCCGGCAATGCGTCCGGCATCAACGATGGCGCATGTGCGCTGCTAATCGCCAGCGAAGCAGCCGCACGCATGCACGGGCTTACGCCGAAGGCGCGCGTGCTCGGTATGGCAACGGCGGGAGTCGAGCCACGCGTGATGGGCATCGGACCAGCGCCCGCGACACGCAAGCTACTGCGGCAATTGAACATGACGCTCGAGCAGTTCGACGTCATCGAGTTAAACGAAGCATTCGCTGCACAAGGCCTGGCCGTGCTGCGGCTGCTGGGCATCGACGACGGCGACCCGCGCGTGAACCCGAACGGCGGTGCGATCGCGCTTGGCCACCCGCTTGGCGCATCCGGCGCGCGGCTGGTCACGGCCGCAATGTACCAGTTGCACCGCAACGGCGGCCACTATGCATTATGCACGATGTGCATTGGAGTCGGACAGGGCATCGCATTGGCCATCGAGCGCGTCTGAAGTCGGCCTCGCGCACTCCATTTTGCCTAGGCAGGAGGGAACTCCCATGACCTACACGTCAATTCTGCTCGACATCGACGCAGCCGCTCACGTCGCAACCATTACGCTGAACCGCCCGGATAAGCTCAACAGCTTCACCCGCGCGATGCACGCCGAGTTGCGCGCGGCGCTGGATGAAGTGCAGCGTGCGGGTGCCCGGGCGCTGATACTGACAGGCGCAGGAAAGGCATTTTGCGCGGGCCAGGATCTCGCGGACCTCGACTTCACACCCGGCCATGAAACCGACCTGGGTGAGTTGATCGATCAAAACTTCAATGCACTCGTGCGACGGCTGCAGCAGCTGCCGCTGCCGGTGACCGCAGCGATCAACGGCACAGCAGCAGGCGCTGGCGCAAACCTGGCGCTGGCATGCGACATCACACTTGCCGCGCGTTCGAGCCGTTTCATCCAGGCTTTCGTGAAGATTGGGCTGGTACCGGACACTGGCGGCACGTGGACGCTGCCACGACGAGTCGGTATCGCCCGCGCGCTGGGACTGTCGCTCACTGGTGAGAAACTCAGCGCGGAGAAGGCCGAAGCGTGGGGCCTGATCTGGCGCGTCGTCGACGATGCGGCCCTTCTACCACAAGCGCGGAAACTCGCCGCGGAACTCGCGCAGCAGCCCACCGCCGCGATCGTCGCGACCCGGCAGGCCATCCGCAGCGGCGCCACGCTGGATTTAGACGTACAGCTGGATCTTGAACGCGACCTGCAGCGCAAACTTGGCGCGTCGCACGATTATGCGGAAGGCGTGCGCGCGTTCATCGAGAAACGTCAACCCCGTTTTAAAGGACACTAATATGGACTGCCCTTCCCACACCGACGCCGAACCCAGCGTGGTGCAAGCCGAGCTGCTCGCGCGCCACTGTGCCGCGCAGATGTACGAGAGTGATGCGTGCACCCGCTGGCTCGGCATTCAGGTAGTCGAAGTTCGGCCCGGCTATGCGCGCGCGACGATGCAGGTACGCGCCGAATTTCTGAACGGCCACGCTATCTGCCACGGCGGGTTGATCTTCACGCTTGCCGATTCGGCATTCGCATTTGCGTGCAACACTTATAACGTGAATACAGTGGCAGCCGGATGCACGATCGAATACCTGCGGCCGGTGCACCACGGCGACGCGCTGACCGCGGAAGCCGTGGAACAGGTGCGATCTGGGCGCACCGGCCTCTACGACATCCGTATAACGAATCGCGCCGGCGAGCCGGTCGCCATGTTTCGCGGCAAGTCAGCACAAATTAAAGGAAACGTTATCCGTTCAAACGACTGACGCCCGCCACGGGGCAGACACAATAATAAGGAGAATTTCGATGAGTACCGCACTGCCGCTGGAGCCGATTGAAAAAGCCAGCCGCGACGAACTACAGGCCCTGCAGCTTGAACGGCTGAAGAAAACTCTGGCGCACGCGTATGCGCATTCACCGGTCTATCGGCGCAAGTTCGATGACGCGGCCGTGCATCCCGACGACTTGAAGACGCTGGCGGACCTGTCTCACTTTCCGTTCACGACGAAGCAAGATTTTCGCGATAACTATCCGTTCGGCATGTTCGCCGTGCCGATGGACCAGGTCTCGCGCATCCATGGTTCGTCCGGTACCACCGGCAAGCCGACCGTGGTCGGCTACACGGCCAACGACATCGACATGTGGGCCAATCTCATGGCGCGCTCCATCCGCGCGGCCGGGGCACGGCGCGGCGACAAGGTTCATGTCAGCTACGGCTACGGGCTTTTTACCGGTGGTCTGGGCGCACACTACGGCGCGGAGCGCGCGGGCCTGACCGTGATCCCGTTCGGCGGCGGGCAGACCGAGAAGCAGGTCCAGCTGATCCATGACTTTCGACCCGACATCATCATGGTCACACCCAGCTACATGTTATCGATCGCCGATGAATTCGAGCGACGCGACCTGAATCCGGTCGAATCGTCGTTGCGCATCGGCATCTTCGGCGCGGAGCCGTGGACCAACGACATGCGCGCAGCGATCGAGAAACGCATGGGCATCGACGCGGTAGACATCTATGGGCTGTCAGAGATCATCGGCCCCGGCGTCGCCTCCGAATACGCGGAAACCAAGGACGGCCCGACGATCTGGGAAGACCACTTCTATCCGGAAATCATCGACCCGGACACTGGCGAGGTGCTGCCCGAAGGCGTATTCGGCGAGCTGGTGTTCACCTCGCTGACCAAAGAGGCTTTGCCGATCATCCGCTATCGCACCCGTGATCTGAGCCGGCTGCTACCCGGCACCGGGCGCGCGATGCGGCGCATGGAGAAGATCACCGGCCGCTGCGATGACATGATGATCATCCGAGGCGTGAATGTGTTCCCGTCGCAAATCGAGGAGTTGTTGCTCAAGCACGCCACCGTGCTTGCCCCTCACTACCAGATCGTGCTGACCAAGGAAGGCCCGCTCGACGTGATGACGGTCCAGGTCGAGCCCTGTCCGGAATCGGCGCTAAACAAACGCGCGGTCGAAGCGGCACGCGCGAGTCTGGCGCACGATGTCAAGGCGCTGGTCGGCGTCACGGCGCAAATCGCCGCCTTGCCAGTGAACAGCATCGAGCGCTCAGTGGGCAAGGCGCGCCGCGTCGTGGACAAACGCCGCACGTAAGCCTGAGGCCTGAGCCGATAGCGGCCGCGCGCAACACGGCCACTCAGCTGTTGGGCAGCAGCAGCCACATTCGGCCGCCCTGCTTCATCCGGCCGGCCAGATCGCCCGCGTCATCGCCCAGTCCCCAAAAGTAGTCGGCCCGCACGCCGCCTTTGATGGCGCTGCCCACGTCCTGCGCGAACACCAGCCGGTTCATCGGCTGATTCGACAATGGCCGGGTGGTCTGCAGGAATACCGGCGTGCCAAGCGGAATCGACGTCGGGTCGACCGCGATCGAACGCTCGGGCGTGAGCGGCACCCCCAGCGCACCGACCGGCCCGTCGGCTCCGCCGCTGGGCACGCCCTCGCTGGACGGCACTTCCTTGAAGAATACGAAGCGCGGATTCACGTCCAGCAGAGCATCAACGCGTAACCGGTTCGCCCGGGCCCATGCCTTGATTCCCTGCATTGTCGCCTGTGCCGGTGAAAGCTCGCCACGATCGATCAGCCAACGGCCAATCGAACGATACGGCTGGTTGTTGGTGCCGCTGTAACCAACCCGCATCACCGTGCCGTCGTCAAGCAATACCCGGCCGGAGCCTTGCACTTGCAGGAAAAACGCCTCGATCGGATCGTCCACGTAGACAAGCTCGTTGCCGGCCAACACGCCAGAGCGCATTAGCTGCGCACGCGGCGGCAACGCGGCGCCCGGGCGGACTGCCCTTGGCCAGCGATACAACGGGTACAGGTACGGCGCCCGCCGGTACCGGGACCCGTGCAACATCGGCTCGTAGTAGCCGGTGACAAGGCCGTCGAGCGTGCCGTCGCTATTGGCCAGCACAAACGGCGTGAAGTACGTCTCGAAAAACGTGCGCGCGGCGGCCACGTCAAGATCATCCAGTTGCTGCGCTGCAACGCACGCGCGCCGCCAATTCGCCAGACTGCTCATGCTCGCACAGTTCTGCCGCAGCGCAGCGGCGGCGCCGATCAGGCTGTCCTCCTGCCAACCGGGCACCTGCTGCCAACTGACCGGCGTAAGCCGCGCATCGGCCAGCGCCTGCTGGCTCGGCACGGCACCGGCCGGCGTCACGCGTGCCGCCGGCCGCACCGCCCCGCCGCCACCGCATGAGGCCAGCATCGCCGCCGCGACGAGCGCCGCGGCCAGCGCCGCGGCGCGGCCCCAACGCCGCACGCCGGCCGCATGCCGGCCCCTTGCGGCCACCCACCTCGGTCCGCCGCCATGCGCGCCACCGTTACCATACAAGCAACCGTTAAAATGCTCGCTCGCTTCCCAAACCGCCATGTCCGAATGCTTCACCGCTTGCCCGTGGCTACTGTCCACGATTGAAATACTGCTGCCGATTGGATTGGTCGCGTACATCGTATGGTACGTGCGCCGCCCGCCGCGCAAGCGTGATTGACGCCCTGCGGCGCTGCGCCGGCCAGCCGCCGCGGTGCTGCGCACCGGAGCGCTCGCGGCGCCACGCCGCCATCGTGCGCGCTCAATGCAGCGTGCGCGGCATGCACAGCGCGAATTCCGCTACCGGCACCTCGAAGCGCGTAGCGTCCTCGGCCACACAAAAGTACTCGCCGCGCATCGTGCCCACCGGCGTCGCAATGACCGCCCAACTCGTATATTCGAATTGCTCGCCCGGCTGCAACAACGGCTGATGCCCGACGACCCCGAGCCCTTTGACCTCTTGCACCTTCGCGTCGCTGTCGGTGATGATCCAATGGCGCGCAATCAGTTGCGAGGCAACCTGTCCCGTGTTGCGTATTGTCAACGTGTAGGCGAACGCATATTGCTGGCGCTCTGGATCGGACTGGTCCGGCAGATAGGCCGCCTGTGCCGAGACGCTCAATTCGTACTGACTCATCCTGAATTCCGGTAAAGGTCGCGCAATACGGGCGCGCGCTTACCCGTGGCGCGGGTATGTAGGCGCCTGCGCATCGCATTTTCGTTGATGCGCCTGCGTGTCGCAACCTGCAATGCGATGTGGCTGACCCGATGTGGCCGATGTGACGTCGCTCGCGTAACGCGATCCACTGACACATCGACGCGGGCATCAGAGCGCCGCGCCCCGGCTGGCGTCGCGCCGGCACGCTAGAATAACGCTTTGTCTGCCGCTCAGCGCCTGCCAACGAGTTCCAAGATGACTTTTCGCATCGCCCCAAGCATTCTTTCCGCCGACTTCGCCCGTCTCGGCGAAGAAGTGCGCAACGTGGTCGCCGCCGGCGCCGACTGGATCCACTTCGACGTGATGGACAACCATTACGTGCCTAACCTGACGATCGGCCCAATGGTCTGTGAAGCGATCCGCCCGCACGTCAACGTGCCGATCGACGTGCATCTGATGGTGCGTCCGGTGGACCGCCTCGTGCCAGACTTCGCAAGGGCGGGCGCGAACGTGATCAGCTTTCATCCAGAGGCGTCTGACCATATCGATCGCACGCTGTCACTGATCCGGGACCACGGTTGCAAGGCGGGATTGGTATTCAATCCCGCCACGTCGTTGAACTACCTGGACCATGTGATGGAGCGCATCGACCTGGTGTTGATTATGTCGGTGAATCCCGGTTTTGGCGGACAGTCGTTTATTCCCGAGGCACTGAACAAGCTGCGCGAAGCGCGGCGGCGCATCGACGCGTATGCAGCGCAGACGGGCCGCGAGATTCACCTGGAGGTAGACGGCGGCGTGAAGGCCGACAACATCGCACAGATCGCGGCGGCCGGCGCCGATACGTTTGTCGCGGGTTCGGCGATTTTCGGGCAACCCGATTACCGGCAGGTGATTAACCAGATGCGCGCCGCACTCGGACGATGAACGCGTGATGACCGACACGAGCCTGACACCGGTCGCCGATGACGATCGTCGCGGTGCGCTCACCATTGGACCGATCGAGGCCGCAATCGTCGATTTGGATGGCACGATGGTCGATACCGCCGGCGATTTTACGGCGGCGCTCAACGCGGTGCTCGGCGAGCTGGGCTTGCCGCCGATCAACCAAGCCGAAGTCGTCGCCTACGTCGGCAAGGGCTCCGAGCATCTCGTGCGCAGCGTGCTGTCGGCACGCCTGCCGCCAGCCGCGGCCGAGCAGCGGTTCGATGTGGCACTGGCTGGATACCAACGGGCATACGCGGTGGTCAATGGCCGCCACACGCGGCTCTACCCGGACGTGATTCGCGGGCTGGACGCATTCGGGGCTGCGCGGATCAAGCTTGCATGCGTAACCAACAAACCGCTTCGATTCGCGCTCGAGTTGCTCGAACAGTATGGCCTGCGACCGTATTTCGAAGTGGTGCTCGGCGGCGACAGCCTGCCACGGAAAAAGCCGGACCCGTTACCGATGCTGGCCGCGTGCGACGCGCTCGGCGTGCCGCCCGCGCGGGCGGTCGCGATCGGCGACTCGGAAAACGACGCGCGCGCAGCGCGCGCCGCCGGGCTCGCGACGTTGACCGTGCCATACGGCTACAACCACGGCCAACCTGTACAATTGATCGACTCGGATGGTATAGTGGACTCGCTGCTGGAGGCGGCCCGCCGGGTAACGGCACCGTACGCCGCGCAGTAGCTTCCATCCCAGGGTATCCGCTACCATCGTCATGTTTCTGAACAGAAAACGCAGTCTTGGCAGTATCGACCGGGGAGCCTGGCCCTGGCGCCGCTGGCACGCCTAAGCGCGATCCCGCGCCGAAGCCCGTTGCTTGCCGGGTTTCGATTTCTCCCGTTTTTTGTTTTCGTTGTTGCTCCCAGCATCGCGGCGGTGTCCGCGATGCGCGCCGTGTAGCACCGCCGCGTCCCGGTACGTCGGCTTTGGCACCTACGCTGCGGCCGGGCCGCGACATCGGCTCCGTGTATGCCGCGCCGTGCACGGAGCGCCAACAGGACTTGCCAACATGACCGAGCTCGAATTCCAGTCCCTTGCCAACGAAGGCTACAACCGCATTGCGCTGATTGCCGAGGCGCTCGCCGACCTCGATACGCCGCTGTCACTGTATCTGAAACTCGCTCAACCCGAACGAGGAGGCGCAAATTCGTTCCTGCTCGAGTCGGTGGTCGGCGGCGAACGCTTCGGCCGCTATTCATTCATCGGCCTACCCGCCCGCACCTTGTTGCGCACGCGGCAAGCCGACGGCACCGGCATCACCGAAGTGGTGCGCGACGGCCAGGTCATCGAAACGCACGAAGGCGATCCGTTTGCATTCATCGCGCAGTTCCAGGCGCGCTTCAAGGTCGCGCTCCGGCCCGGCATGCCCCGTTTCTGCGGCGGCCTGGCGGGCTACTTCGGCTACGACGCGGTGCGCTTCATCGAGAAGAAGCTCGCACATTCAACGCCGAAGGACGATCTGGGCCTGCCGGACATCCAACTGCTGTTGACTGAAGAAGTAGCGGTAATCGACAACCTAGCTGGCAAGCTCTACCTCATTGTCTACGCCGATCCGGGTGCCCCGGAAGCGTACCCGCGCGCCAAGCAGCGGCTGCGCGAATTGCGCAACCGGTTACGCAGCCCGGCCCAGCCTCCGGTCACGTCGCCGACGGTGCGCACTGATACCTATCGCGAGTTCGCCAAGGATGACTATCTGGCCGCGGTGAGCAAGGCCAAGGAATACATCGCCGCCGGCGAACTGATGCAGGTGCAGGTCGGGCAGCGGATGACAAAACCGTTTCGCGACAATCCCCTATCGCTGTATCGCGCGCTGCGCTCGCTGAACCCGTCGCCGTACATGTATTTCTACAACTTCGGTGACTTCCACGTGGTCGGCGCGTCACCTGAAATCCTGGTACGACAGGAAGCGCGCGGCGACGAGCAGATCGTGACGATCCGTCCGCTGGCCGGCACGCGCGCGCGCGGCAATACGCCGGAGCGTGACGCGCAGTTGGCGACGGAATTGCTGAACGACCCGAAGGAGATCGCCGAGCACGTGATGCTGATCGATCTCGCACGCAATGACGTCGGCCGCATCGCGCAAACGGGCTCCGTGGTCGTCACCGACAAGATGGTGATCGAGAAATACTCGCACGTGCAGCACATCGTCAGTTCGGTCGAGGGCAAGCTTAAGCCTGGCACGACGCCCTTCGATGTGCTGCGCGCCACGTTCCCAGCCGGCACGCTGTCCGGCGCCCCAAAGGTGCGCGCGCTGGAGTTGATCGATGAACTCGAGCCGGTCAAACGCGGCCTGTACGGCGGCGCGGTCGGCTATCTGTCATTTTCTGGCGAGATGGATCTGGCAATCACGATCCGCACCGGCGTGATCCACGGCGGCAACTTGTACACGCAGGCAGCCGCCGGCATCGTCGCCGATTCGGTACCTGAAGCAGAATGGCAGGAAACCGAGAACAAGGCACGTGCAGTATTGCGCGCCGCCGAGCATGTACAGGACGGCCTGGATGCGCCATTCTGATAGGGCGGCTCCCAGCGCAAGGAGATTGCCGATGCCGTTGACAGATTCAGCCGTCGCCAACACGCCCGAACCGCTCGATGCGGGTCCCGTGGTCTTTGCTGTCGCTCGCGCAGCCGGTTGCGTGGACAACGTGCGCCCAGCGCGCGCCCGCGTTCATGTTCGCGCCCGTTTGCGTCGGGCGCCTGGGGCGACCCCATGCCGGGCCGCACCGCGCGGGTCCGCGGGCCAGCGGCCTCATCGCGGCGACTTTTCGTTCAATATCAGTCCATTGGGTGCCGTATGCTGCTGATGATCGATAACTATGACTCGTTCACCTACAACCTTGTCCAGTATTTCGGCGAGTTGGGTGAGCAGGTGCGGACCTACCGCAATGACGAAATCACCTGCGACGAGATCGCCGAGCTGGACCCCCAGCATATCTGCCTGTCACCCGGACCAAGCAATCCGCAGCATGCCGGCGTGACGCTCGCGGTAATCCAACGCTTCGCTGGCCGCATCCCGATGCTCGGCGTATGCCTGGGACACCAAGCGATCGGCGAGGCGTTCGGCGGCCGCATCGTGCGCGCCAAGACGATCATGCATGGTAAGGTCAGCGAAATCGAGACCGACCGGCGGGGGGTCTTCGCCGATCTGCCGCACCGCTTCAAGGTCACACGATACCACTCGCTGTCCATCGAGCGCGACACGCTGCCCGACTGCCTGGAAGTCTGCGCATGGACCGACGATGGCGAAATCATGGGCGTGCGCCACAAGACGCTGCCGATCGAGGGTGTGCAGTTCCACCCGGAATCGATCCTGTCCGAGCATGGCCATGCGCTGCTGAAGAATTTCATCACTCAAAGCCGCACTGCGGCGCTTGCCCGATGAGCGCGTCCCCTACTGGCGCGACGCCCCTGTCGGCGCCGCTCACTGGCCTGACCCGCACGGAGAACCGGATGCCCATCACCCCCCAGGAAGCGCTGCAGCGTACCATCGAGCACCGCGAGATCTTCCATGACGAGATGCTGCACTTGATGCGGATGATCATGCGCGGAGAAATGTCGCCGGTCATGGCGGCCGCCATCATCACCGGGCTACGCGTGAAGAAGGAAACGGTCGGTGAGATCGCCGCGGCGGCAACCGTCATGCGCGAGTTCGCCCACCACGTGCAGGTAGCCGACAACCGGCACTTTGTCGACATCGTGGGCACCGGTGGCGACGGCTCGCATACGTTCAATATCTCCACGGCGACGATGTTCGTGACCGCCGCAGCCGGTGCAAGGGTCGCCAAGCACGGCAATCGCGGCGTGTCATCCAAGTCCGGCAGCGCCGATGTGCTCGAGGCGCTTGGCGTCAACGTCAACCTAACGCCGGAGCAGGTGGCGCAGTCCATCGAGGCGACCGGCATGGGGTTCATGTTCGCGCCGAACCACCATCCGGCGATGAAGAACGTCGCGCCGATCCGTCGCGAAATGGGGATACGCACGATCTTTAATATACTGGGACCGTTAACCAATCCGGCTGGGGCGCCGAACCAACTGCAGGGCGTGTTCCACGAGGATCTGGTCGGCATCCAGGTCCGGGTGATGCAACGGCTTGGCGCAAACCACGTGCTGGTCGTCTACGGGCGAGATGGGATGGACGAGGTATCGCTCGGCGCGGCGACGCGGGTCGGCGAGTTGCGCGATGGCCAGGTGCACGAATACGAGATCCATCCCGAGGACTTTGGCCTGCAAATGGTGTCGAATCGCTCCCTGAAGGTCGCCAACGCGGACGAATCGAAAGCGATGCTGCTCAGCGCACTAGACAATACGCCGGGCGTCGCCCGCGAGATCGTCGCGCTCAATGCCGGTGCCGCGCTGTATGCGGCCAACGTCGCCGCCTCGATCGGCGACGGGATCCAGCAAGCGCGCGAGGCAATTGCCAGCGGGGCCGCCCGTGCAAAGGTCGATGAACTTGTCCGTTTCACGCAGCAGTTGCGTCATTGAGCCAAGCAGAGCACCACCATGACTGATATCCTCGATCGCATCATTGCCGTCAAGCGCGATGAGATTCGTGCCGCGCAGGCGAGTGCGCCCCTGGCAGAATTGCAACTGAGCGCCCACGCGCGGCGCGGCGACCTGCGTGACTTCGTTGCTGCGTTGCGTGCCAAGCACGCGCTCGAACAGCCGGCGATCATCGCCGAGGTGAAAAAGGCCAGCCCCTCCAAGGGCGTGTTGCGCGAAACCTTCGTGCCAGCCGACATCGCCCGCTCGTACGCGCAGCACGGCGCCGCATGCTTGTCGGTACTCACGGACGCACAGTTTTTCCAGGGCAGCGCGCGCTACCTCCAGCAGGCTCGCGATGCATGCACGCTGCCCGTGCTGCGCAAGGACTTCATCATCGACCCGTACCAGGTGCTGGAGGCGCGTGCGATGGGTGCGGACTGCATTCTGCTGATCGCCGCCGCGCTGGAGCCAGCGCAGATGCGCGAGCTGGAAGCGTACGCGCATTCGCTGGGGCTCGCGGTGCTGGTGGAAGTGCACAACGCGCACGAGCTGGACGTGGCGCTGACGCTGAAGACACCGCTGATCGGCGTCAACAACCGCAACCTGCGCACGTTCGCCGTCACGCTGGACACCACGCTTGGGCTCCTCGGCAGCATTCCCGACGAACGTATCGTAGTCACCGAGTCGGGGATTCTGACGCGCGACGACGTGGACCGGATGCGTGCAGCCGGCGTGCATACCTTCCTGGTCGGTGAGGCATTTATGCGCGCGGACAACCCCGGTGCCGCGCTCGCCGACATGTTTTTCGGACCGCAGCGTCCATGACGACGATGAGCATCGAACGGGAAATCAAGCTTGCGCTGCCGGCGTCGCGGGTCGAGGCCGCCCGCGCGCTGCTCGTTGAGTTGAGCGGACAGGCCGGCCAACCGGTCGCGCTCGCCAGCCTCTACTTCGATACGCCCGACGGCGGGCTCGCGCGCGCCGGCGGTGCGTTGCGATTGCGACGCACGCCCGATGGCTGGCTACAGACCTTCAAGTTTGGCGGTGGCGCGTCGGGCGGCGTGCACAGCCGCCATGAATGGGAAATGGCCGTGGCCGGTGAAGCGCTCGAACTCGACGCGCTGCTCGCCGCGTGCGGCGACGCACAAGCGCGCGCGCTCGTGCGCGACGCTGCGGCGACGCTCGTGCCACTGTTTCGCACCCACTTCACGCGCACGCTATGGCCGCTTCACTGGACCGGCACACTCATCGAAGCCGCGTTGGACATTGGCGAAGTGCAAGCCGAGGTGGACGGCGCTTTGCGGCGCGCACCAATCTGCGAAATCGAGCTTGAATTGAAAGATGCGCCAAACGCCCGCGCGCATGCAGCCCTCGACGCGCTCGCCGACGTCATCCAGCAGCGCTTGCCGGGCACCACATCCGAAGACGTCAGCAAGGCCGAACGGGGTTATCGGTTGCGTAGCGGCCAGTAAGCCATCCGTTGTGGCCGGGCGCCCCACTCTTTTCTCTGCCTTTATCGCGATCATGGCTTCCCGCACTAAAAACTCCACCACCACCGCATTGCGCGGTGCCAGCGAGCAGCGAACCGAGCGCCCGCCGGCGCCAGCCGAGCACCGGCGGGCGTCGGCCGAGCACGGGCAATCATCGTTGCCCGGCAACGCGTTGGCCGACGCTTGGCAACCATCGTTGTTCGACAATCCGCTGTCACCACCGCGTGAGTGCGCGGCGGCACCATCGTCCCGGTCAGGCCCTCCATCTTGCGCGGCGCTCACCCTCGAACAACAATTCGATAACCTGCCACCGGCGTGGCGCGCACACCTGGCGCCGTTCATCGGCAGTCCGGCATACGCGCGCCTGTGCGAGTTCGTCGACCACGAGCGCAGCAGCGGCAAGACGGTCTATCCGACGGACGTATTCCGCGCGTTGCATCTGACGTCGCCGGATGACGTCAAGGTGGTCATCCTAGGTCAGGATCCCTATCACGGCGAAGACAACGGCGTGCCACAGGCGCACGGACTGGCGTTTTCCGTGCCCCCCGGCGTCCGGCCTCCCCCATCGTTACGTAATATTTTCAAGGAAATTGCCGCGACCTTCGACCATGCGGTGCCACGCCATGGCTGCCTGGATGACTGGGCTCGGCAAGGGGTGCTGCTGCTCAATACGGTATTGACCGTGGAGCGCAACCGGGCAGCTAGCCATGCAAAGCGTGGCTGGGAGCCATGCACGGACACACTGATCGAGCACCTTGCCACGCAGCACGAAGGCCTCGTGTTCATGCTGTGGGGCTCGCATGCGCAAGCCAAACGACAGTTACTGCACGGCCGCGGCCACCAGATCCTCGAAGCGCCGCATCCGTCACCGCTGTCGGCGCACCGTGGCTTCCTCGGTTGCCGCCACTTCGCGCTCGCCAATGAACATCTGCGCCAGGTGGGTCGCGAGCCGATCGATTGGCGCGTGCCGTGAGCCGATTGGGGTCTGCTGCCGGCAACTGCGCATCACACGGCGGCAATCGCCTCGCGTGCCGCCGCCAGGCCGCTTTGCTTGGATTGCTCACCGAGGTTCAGCCCTTCGGCGAAGATGAACGTGACGTCGGTCAGGCCGATAAAGGCGAGGAACGTTTTCAAATAAGGCGTCTGCAAATCCGCCGGCGTGCCGAGGTACTTACCACCGCGCGCGGTCACGACATACACCTTCTTGCCTGTGATCAGTCCTTGTGGACCCTGCGCCGTATAGCGGAAGGTCACGCCGGCACGCGCGACGTAGTCAAAATACGCTTTCAACTGGCTCGAGATACCAAAGTTGTACATCGGCGCGCCGATGACAATGATGTCGGCAGCCTTCAACTGCGCCACCAACGCGTCGCTGCGAGCGATGATCGCCTGCTGCTGCGCATTGCGCTGTTCTGCCGGCGTGAAGAAGGCGCCCAGTACCGCCTCGTCCAGGTGCGGCAAGCTGTCGGTCAACAGATCGCGCACGACGAGCGTGGCATCCGGATGCGACTGTTGCAGCTTCGCCACCAATTCATTGGCCAACAGCGTGGATTGCGCGTCCTTGCGCGCAGCGGAATTAATCTGCAGAATCGTAGTCATTTTGGGGCTCCGTCAGGTTCAGTTCGGGCGTCATGCCCGCTTCAGGAGCCATCCTAGTTTTTTGGCGCAGTGCGAAAAAGGGCGTTGCGCGACACAGTTTGTTGCACTGGCGGAACGATCACCGGCCGGCATGCAACCACGCGTCGCGTGCGCGCTTGGCCGATGCAGGAATGGGCCGCGCCGTAAGCGTGTAGTGCGCGACCTCCGGTGCATCCAGCTTGAGTCGTACAGCGCGCAACTCATCTCGACGAAACGCGTGCACCTGCACCATGTCGCCGGGCCGATAACGGGCCAGCAGCGCATCGGGTCCGCTGCCGGGCACCCGCAACCCATCGATCGCCACCAACACGTCACCCGCGGATAAGCCGGCCTTTTGCGCCGCGCCACCATCGTAGACGCTCGCGAGCGTACAGTCACTGCCGGTACGCCAGCGCGCCCCCAACGAGGGTCTGCCGTTCGTGTCGGCAGCAGCCAATTCCACACCGAACGGCGCGAGCAGTGCGTCCAGCGGCAAGTCGCGCGTGCCGTTCACCGCATCACGAAAGAGCCGGCTCAAGTCCGCGCCGCTCGCCTCGGCAAACAACGCCGGAATATCGGCCGCCTCGACGCCGGTTGGCCGCCCTGTGTAGAAGTCGCGTCCGTAGCGTTGCCACAGCAGACGCATCACGTCATCGAGCGACTTGCGATGGCGCGTTTGTGCCCGAATCGACAAGTCGAACGCCAGCGCGATCAGCGATCCCTTCGTGTAGTAACTGACGATCGCATTGCCCGCATTCTCGTCCTGCCGGTAGTACTTGATCCATGCATCGAACGAGCTTTCGGCCACGGTTTGACGCAATCGCCCGGCGCCGCGCAGCACGGAGCCGATTGTCTTGCCCAACTGTGCGAGGTATTCGTCCTGTGAGATCAACCCTGCTCGGACCAGCATGAGGCTTTCGTAGTACGACGTGAACCCCTCGAACAGCCAAAGCAGCGGCGTATAGTTTTCCTGCGTCAGATCGTACGGCGCAAACGCCGCCGGCTTGATCCGCTTCACGTTCCAGGTATGAAAGTACTCGTGACTGCACAGGCCGAGATACGAGCGATAGCCATCCGTGGTCTGCGGCTTGCCCTTTGCCGGCAGATCATCGCGCTTGCAGATCAGCGCGGTCGACGCGCGATGCTCAAGCCCACCGTATCCGTCGCCCACCGCCAGCGTCATGAACACGTACCGATCCATCGGCGCACGTTTCGTGCGGGGTTCAAACAGCGCAATCTGCGCTTCGCATATCCGCTTCAAGTCCGCGCACAACCGCGGCATGTCCAGCGCCTGTACTCTGCCTGCGATCACGACGTCGTGCGGCACACGGTGCGCATCGAAGCGGGCCAGCTCGAACTCGCCGACCGTGACCGGATGGTCGATTAATTCATCATAGTCCTGAGCGACGTACAGGCCGAATGCATAACGACGCGTGCCGCGCGCCTCGCGCAACGCGGTGGCCACCCGCCAGCCGCGATACGCGTTGCCTTCAGGACGCCGAATCTCCACCTCACACGGCTCCTGCTCGCGTCCGGCCACGGCCAGGAATACGCTGGTACCGTTGAAAAACCCGACCGACTCGTCTAGATGCGCGGCGCGCACCGACAGGTCCCACGCGTAGACCTCGTAGGTCAGCGTCAAAGGGCCATCCACGGCGGCCGCACGCCACGTGTTCTTGTTCAGCTTGACGACGGCGACCTTGCGGCCAGCCTGGTTCGTGGCCCTCAGCGTCACAATATTGCGTGCAAATTCGCGAACCAGATAACTGCCCGGTATCCAAACCGGCAGCATAAACTGCTGGCCCTGCGGATCCGGATCCGTCACAGTCAACGTGACCTCGAACACGTGAGCGGCCGGGTGCTTCGGGATAATGGAATAACGAATCGGCTTCATCGAGATACGCAGGTAGGCGCCGGCCTGCTGGCCGGACAAATCAGGGTCACAGGCCGCCAATCAGCAAACCGTCAATGCTGCACGGACAGGGCCTTATCGAGCTGCTCGGCCGGCACTGCGCCGGGGAGCCGGCGTCCGTCGGCCAAGATGATCGTCGGCGTGCCGCTCACGTTCAACTTCTGGCCCAGCGCCAGGTTTTTCTGCAGCGCGCTGGTGTCGCAATTGCCGGCCCCGCTCGGTGACTGATGATCGAGCATCCACGCCTGCCACGCCTTCGCACGGTCCGCCGAACACCAAATCGCCTTCGCCTTCATGTCGGAGTCGGGCGAAAGTACCGGATACAGGAAGGTGTAGACGGTGATATTGTCGAACCCCTTCAGCGTCGTCTCCAGCCGCTTGCAGTATCCGCAATTCGGATCAGAGAACACCGCGAGCTTGCGCGCGCCATTACCCTTGACGACCTTGACGGCGTTGGCCAGGGGCAGGCTCGCAAAATCGACCTTGTTCAACTCGTCGTTGCGCGCCTGCGTCAGGTTCTTCCGCGTGCGAGTCTCCACCAGGTCGCCCAGCACCAGGTAATCGGCATGAGCGTCGCTATAGACGATTTCCTTGCCAAGATTAACCTCGTACAGTCCGGCGATCGGCGTCTTGGCCACGCCCTTCACGCTCGCGTCGGAACCGAGCCGGCTTTGCACCGCGGCCTTCACGCTGTTCAGGCTCGTATCGGCGAATGCGGAGTAGCTGGCCAACGCGGCGGCGGCCAGCAGCGTGCCGACCACCGAGGTCAGCGCGATCGTGCGAATTTGAAATGTCATCGTGGTTCCTTGCTGAATTGAGCGTACACGCGTCAGCCAAGCGCGGCCGACACCAGCCAGCGCTTGATGAAAGGCTGCGCACCGACCATCGCCATCCCGACATTGCGGATGCCGCGGGCCAGCCCGCCCGGCAGCGCAAACAACCGCTGCAGCCCATCGGTCGCGATGGTCAGCTTCTGAATGTCCTCGCGACGCGAACGCTCGTAACGTCTAAGCAGTGTCAGATCCCCGAGATCACGAAACGGTTCCTTGCGATTCACCACGTCCAGCAGCGCGGCAACATCGCGCAGTCCAAGGTTGACTCCCTGCCCCGCGAGCGGGTGAATCAGATGAGCCGCATCGCCGACGAGCGCCACGCGCGGCGCAATCAACCGATCCACCGTCTGCAGCGCAAGCGGAAATCCTTGCGTGGGGGACACGCCTTCGAGCGTGCCGACCTGACGCGAACTAGCACCGCCTGTGGCGGCCTCGATCCGTTCGGCCAGCGCCGGCAAATCCAGTTGCAGTAACGCATCCGCGTGCTCGGTGCGAGCGGACCAGACCAGCGACACGTGTGAGTCCGGCAACGGTAGCAACGCAAGGATCTCGCCGCCGATAAACCATTGGAATGCGGTTTCATGATGCGGCTTGCTACACCGGAAGTTCGCCACGACGCCCGTTTGCCGATAGTCGCGCCGTTTCACCTTCGCGCCGACCTGCTCCCGCACCCACGAGTATGCGCCATCCGCGCCGACAACCAGGTCGGCGGACAACACCCGCGCATCATCCAGCGTCACGCTGATGGCTTCAGGGTGATGTTGCAGCGCCTGGGCTCGCGATTCGCACCAAGTCAGTAGCGGCTGGAACCACAATGCGGCGTCGAGCGCGCGTTCAATCAAGCTCGATTCGACGATCCACGCCAACTGCGGGACCGCCGCCTGAAATGCAGAAAAATGCAATTGTGCATGCGCATCGCCGAACACACGCATGTCGTACACTGGGCACAACCGCGCCGAGTCAAGGGCTTGCCAGACCCGTAGCCGCTCCAGCAACGCTTGTGAACTGGACGACAACGCATAGATACGCGTGTCGAACCGATGTTCGCTTGGCGCGGGCGCGCGCTGCGCGAGCAACGCGACGCGCAGGCCGGTCTGGGTCAGCGCGAGCGCGGCGGCCTTGCCGACTAGCCCGCCGCCGATCACAATGACTTGATGGTTCGAGTGTGCGGAATTCATTGGCACATTATAGCGGCCGGGGCCATGCCCCTTTGGCGTGAAATGTCTCACAAGCGGGTCACCATTCACGCCGGTTCGAAACACGCAGCGTTTGTGCCGGCGCAGCCGGGGCAGTGGGGCGCAGCGGCAACGTTGGTGAGCGGTCCGCATCGCTTTCCCGGTGTGTCAGGGCTTGAGTAACATGCCTTACCGTGTCATCACTTGTTCACGTTAAAAACAGTACGCGGTTACTGGTGTCTTTTTTTATTTATTTAGCGTCTTTTTTCAAAAAAGCCTTCAACACATTGAGATGTCGACTTCGCATCCACTGACTCCGAATCGCGCAACCCAATTCATATTTAGATCAAAGTCGCTAAGGTTCGAATTCCTTCAAATTTGGCAGCCTAGCAGTATGCAATCGACGATTCATAACAGCTCATCAGCAATAGGACGCTTTGGTGCAACTGACAATCAACAATGGGCCAATAAATCAACCGGCCCCTCAAGCGCGAACACACCTGCCAAGCCCTCCGAAATGGCCGTACGAATTGCGTTTGAGCTAAAAAAACGAAGATCGAATTTGGGATCCGATTCCAGCTCAGAATCCTCCTCCATATTGGACACACATATCGCTACCAAGCAATATGCGCCAGTCAACTTGAGAGGCAACGCTAATGCAGCGTCACCCGCAAGCTCCAGTGGGAGCGAATGGGACGCCGATGACGAAAATATCGCTACCAGCGACAGTATCGTTAGCCTCCGTCCCATTTCGGTCCAACAAGATCTTCATCGTGCTGCCGAGGCTGCGCAGGATCCGCGCGCCGACAGTCCTATCAAAAAGGACGAGCAGTCCGGCATTTCCGACACGCGCTTGCAGCAAACCGTCCCCCCCTCCTCACAAAAGAAACGGTTAATTTCTGGCATAGACAAGGATAAATTTGAGGCTGCGACAAAAAATATGTCCCGCCTCAATACGCCTCCCCAGCTATTCAAATCCTCGCAAGCAAGTGCCGGAGGTCAGGACACTCGCAACAAAATCAAGGTGGTGGAGCAGCACAGCGAAGCGGAACCATTTTCGCCCAATCTGCGTACAGAGATACAAAAACAGAAGGAAGTAATAGAGAAACTAAAAAAAGAACTTGCAGAACTTAAAGAAGCCAGCAATGAGATAAAGAGTACATCGATTAAAGCGAGGAGTCCGAACCCGTCGCCAACATTGTCCACGCCGGAACTGCCCGAGCCGCCGCAGTCACTGCACGCCGAAAGCATAAGATCTTCAATGGAGTATAGGTCCTACGAGCCATGGAACCCGACGCCGCTCCCCACTGCTAAGCGGCCGGGCAGGCTCAAGCGATTATTCGGCAAGCTTCGCCTCACGCAGATCGCGCAAGCCACGCAGGTTGATACTGGACACAGCCCTTTCAAACTGGAAAAAGTCGATACGAGGACGAACGCCACTATTAAGAGCAATAAATCCACCAAATCGACGCTTAGCACCCGGACTATTGAAGGAATGAAAAATTTAAAGCGAAAGTTCAGCCTCCGGCGACAGAAGTCTAGCACCGCCCACCAGTCCGCAACCGCCTGATACAGTCGCAGGCTCGTTAGATTCAGGGTACTCCTCGCGAACGTGCCGCCACGCGGGGATCACCCTGTGCAGGATTCGAATGCCCAATCCCCGTCGATCAGCGCCCGCTCCCGGGCTGCGCCTCCAAGCATTACCCCGACCAGCGGCCCGGACGGAACAAGGAGATAGAACCTTCCATTATCGTGGCTCGCACGGAACGACTGCTGCCAGCGTGATTCTAGGGGGCTAAACGCGTTGCCAATTACGGTGTCCAAACGCGCTACAATTAGTATCTTTAGAGTACCGAGCCAGTACGGAATCGCGCGTCAAATGAGCACGTTCGTCCGGCTTGTCTCGCCCCCCGAATGCATCCTGCGGCTGCCGCGACCCAGCGACCGGGATCGCAAATGACACGGCAACTAGCCGCAAACAGTTGATCCAAAAAGGTTTTCCATGAGCCTCAAATGCGGCATCGTCGGCTTGCCCAACGTCGGCAAGTCCACGCTCTTTAACGCGCTGACCAAGGCGGGCATCGCCGCCGAGAACTATCCGTTTTGCACGATCGAGCCGAATGTCGGCGTGGTCGAGGTGCCGGATCCGCGGCTCGACGCTTTGGCCCAGATCGTCAAGCCTGAGCGCGTGCTTCCGGCAGTCGTCGAGTTCGTCGATATCGCCGGGCTCGTCGCTGGGGCGAGCAAGGGCGAAGGCCTAGGTAATCAGTTCCTCGCCAACATCCGCGAAACGGACGCGATCACGCACGTGGTTCGCTGCTTCGACGACGACAACGTGATTCACGTCGCCGGCAAGGTGGACCCGCTCGCGGACATCGAAGTGATCCATACTGAGTTGGCGCTGGCCGACCTGGCAACCGTCGAGAAGGCGCTCGCACGCTATTCAAAGGCAGCAAAATCGGGCAATGACAAGGAAGCGGTCAAGCTAGCCGCCGTGTTGGACAAGGTGCGTGCACAACTGGACCAGGCACGCCCGGTCCGTGCGATGGATCTGTCCGACGACGAGCGCGCGTTGATCAAGCCGTTCTGCCTGATTACTGCGAAGCCGACGATGTACGTAGCCAACGTGCGAGAGGACGGCTTCGAGAACAATCCGTACCTCGATGCGGTGCGTGGCTACGCAGCGCAAGAAGGCTCACCGGTCGTCGCTGTGTGCGCCGCCATCGAGGCGGAAATCGCCGAGTTGCCGGACGATGAAAAAGGCATTTTCCTGTCCGACATGGGCATGGATGAGCCTGGGCTGAATCGCGTGATTCGGGCAGGCTTCAGACTACTGGGGCTACAGACGTACTTTACCGCCGGCGTCAAGGAAGTCCGCGCGTGGACCATCCACGTCGGCGATACGGCGCCACAAGCGGCCGGTGTCATCCATACGGATTTCGAGCGCGGTTTCATCCGCGCTCAGACGATCTCGTACGATGACTACATCGTCTACAAAGGCGAGCAAGGCGCGAAGGAAGCGGGCAAGATGCGGGCCGAAGGCAAGGAGTACGTGGTCCAGGATGGAGATGTGATGAACTTCTTGTTCAACGTCTAACTGTTCAACGTCTAACGCGCTGTTGCCGGCGCGCGCTCCAGTAGCGCTGCTTTCACAACACCATGCCGCTGGTCGGACGCCGGCCACGCACCGCCGACATCATTGAACGCCCGCCGTGCCAGCCCCGCCCATGGCGGGCACACGCGAACGGAACGGTCCCGTCGTCAATGGCGAGATGTCCGCGGCTCGCTTCGTGACTCACGCATCGCCACCTCCACTGCCACCGCAGTACCCGACATTGCACCGCGGCAAGCTGCGCGCGTCACCCACGGCCATGTCCGTGCATTGTGGTCCCTGCGCCGCTACTCAGGCAACGGCAGCGACACCTCGGCATCCGGCACGCCGGCGGCCGAGGCCTGCCGGCGCCCCACCGCCGCACCAGTGGCGTCCCCTCCTCGCGTCAACGCCAGCGCCTGGCGCTCGAACAACCGCCGGTAGAAGCCGCCCTCCACGCGAATCAATTCATCGTGGCTGCCTTCCTCGACAATCCGCCCCTTATCCATCACGAGCAGCCGGTCCAGTGCTCGGACCGTCGACAGACGGTGCGCGACGACCAGCGTCGTGCGCCCCATCATCAGTCGCTCCATCGCCCGCTGGATCAGCACCTCGCTCTCGCTGTCCAGGCTGGAGGTCGCCTCGTCTAGGATGAGGATCGGCGCGTCGGCGAGGAAGGCACGCGCGATCGCCACCCGCTGGCGCTCGCCGCCGGACAGTTTGACGCCCCGCTCGCCAACCAACGTCTCGTAGCCGTCGGGCAGCGCGGTGATGAAGTCGTGAGCGCTGGCCAGCTTCGCCGCCTGCTCAATTTCCGCGCGGCTTGCGCCGGGCTTCGCATACGCGATGTTTTCGGCCAGCGAGCGATGGAACAGCAGGGGCTCCTGCTGCACGATCGCGATCTGGCTGCGCAGCGACGCCTGCTGGACGTCGGCGATGTTCTGCCCGTCGATCATGATCTGCCCGCTGCTTACGTCGTGCAGCCGCTGGATCAGCTTAATGAACGTCGTCTTGCCCGAGCCTGAATGGCCGACCAGGCCGACACGCTCGCCGGGGGCGATGCGCACAGAGAAATCCTCATACAGCGGTGTTGTGTGAGCGCCGTATCGGAACGTCACGTGCTCGAAGCAGATCTCGCCCCGGCGGATCACGATACGCCCCGCGCCCGGTTTGTCGTCGATACCCAAGGGCTGCGCCTGCAACGACACCAGTTCCTCCATGTCGTTGACTGAACGCTGCAGGTTGCGGATGTGCATGCCCACTTCGCGCAGATACCCCTGCAACATGAAGAACAGGGTCAGCGCAAAGGTGATGTCGCCCACGCTGGCCAAGTCGCGAACCCACAGCAGCAGGGCCACCCCGAGGATCGCTGCCTGCATCGCGACCAGCATGCCACCCTGCACGCCACCGTTGAGCGTACCGCGGATCCAAGTACGGCGCGTGCGTTGTCGCCACTTGACGATTACACGGGCAAGGCGCGCGTCCTCGCGCTGTTCGGCACCGAACGCCTTCACCACAGCGTTGCAGCTGACCGCGTCGGCCAACGCGCCCCCCATCCGCGTGTCCCACGCATTCCCCAGCCGCGCGGCCGGCGCCACGTAACCAAGCGATAGCACCACAGTGACCGCGACATACACAATTGATCCGATGCCAACCACGATGCCCATCACCGGCCACTGCACGCCGAGCAGTACGGTGGCACCGACGAGCATGACCAGCGACGGCAGCAGCGCGATCAGCAACGTGTCGTTAAGCAGGTCCAGCGCCCACATACCGCGCGTGACCTTGCGCACCGTCGAGCCGGCAAAGCTGTTTGCATGCCAGTCGGCGGAGAAACGCTGCACGCGATAGAACGCGCTGGACGCAATCTCGCTCATCATCTTTAGCGTGAGCACGATGATGTTCAGGAAACCAAACTGGCGCATCAACATGCCACCCAACCCTAGCGCCGCCAGGGTCCAGAAGGCCGAAACCGCCGCGCGCCATGCGGCCTGCTTGCCGGCGGCGCCGCTCGCGCTGGTGGTAAGCGCGTCGATCAGGCGTCCCGCATAAAGCGGCGTCAGCACATCGGCGAGCGCTGACAGCAACGCCAGTGATGCGATCGCCGCGATCCGCCAGGGCTGCTTGCCCCAATGCGAAAAGGTGAAACCGAGGACAGCCTTGAAGGCTTGTCCGCCAAAGTCGATTTTTTTTCGAACCATTTGCAACGGCCCGCGACTCGCTGGTCGCAGGACTGCCCAAGAGAGAAACAGAAACGGACAGACGATGCGGGCCGGATAAAACCGGCGACAAGCAGCGGATCTGTCGGGAAACCGCGCGCGGGTGCTCGGCAACCCGCGCCGGCAGCGCCTAACGGTGTTGTGGCGCCACGTGTGGGACGGCGATCTGCAGTATCAACATCACTGCGCCTCCCTCGGTGCCGGTTGATCAGAACAGGAAAGAAAAGTGGGACATGCCCGAAACCGGATCGTAGCAGCAGCGCAATGCAACTGCAAACTACGGCAATTTAGCATGCGGTGGCCACGAACGGGCGGTGTCGCGCCGCAGCACATCCCACGGCGGCATCCTGACGCATCGTAGCGGCGCATCGCCCCTCGCCTCCGGCGCACCTTGCCTCATTCTATAGCACCGTTCGCACGTCGGCCAAGCCACCACACGGCCAATGCGATCCGCCATCGGCGCCCGGAGCCGTACAATAGTGGTTTTAGGCAGCCGCGCACGCGCTTTGCGCCCGTGCCAAGCTGCCCCCTCCAGCTTCGTCTCCGTTACGCAAACCCGATGGCTCAATACGTCTTTACCATGAACCGGGTCGGCAAGATCGTGCCGCCCAAGCGACATATCCTGAAGGACATCTCGCTGTCGTTCTTTCCCGGCGCGAAGATCGGCGTGCTCGGCCTGAATGGCTCGGGCAAATCGACCTTGCTGAAAATCATGGCCGGATTGGACAAGGACATCGAGGGTGACGCAACCCCGATGTCCAACATCCAGATCGGCTACCTGCCACAGGAGCCACAACTCAACCCGCAGCACACGGTCAAGCAAGCGGTCGAGGAAGGCCTTGGCGAGCTGTTCCACGCGCAGCAGCGGCTTGATGAAATCTACGCGGCCTATGCGGAGCCGGACGCCGACTTCGACGCGCTAGCCGCCGACCAGGCCAAGTACGAGGCGATCCTGGCCACCGCCGAAGGCGGTAGCGCTGAGCAGCAACTCGAGGTGGCAGCCGACGCGCTGCGACTGCCACCATGGGACGCCCGGATCGAGCACTTATCCGGCGGCGAGAAACGCCGTGTCGCGCTGTGCAAGCTGCTGCTGCAAAAGCCCGACATGCTGCTGCTCGACGAGCCGACGAACCACCTCGACGCGGAATCGGTCGAGTGGCTCGAACAATTCCTGGTGCGCTTCCCGGGCACGGTCGTGGCCGTCACGCACGATCGCTACTTCCTGGATAACGCAGCGGAGTGGATTCTGGAGTTGGACCGGGGCCACGGCATCCCATGGAAAGGCAATTACAGCAGTTGGCTGGACCAGAAGGAAACTCGCCTGAAGCAGGAAGAGGCGGCGGAGTCCGCTCGTCAGAAGGCGATCCACAAGGAACTGGAGTGGGTACGCCAGAATCCGAAGGGCCGCCAGGCCAAGTCCAAGGCGCGTATCGCCCGCTTCGAAGAATTGAACAGCGTCGAATACCAGAAGCGCAACGAGACGCAGGAGATCTTCATCCCGGTGGGCGAGCGTCTCGGCAACGAAGTCATCGAATTTCAGAACGTCAGCAAAAGCTTCGGCGACCGCCTACTGATCGACAATCTAAGCTTTTCGGTACCACCCGGCGCGATCGTCGGCATCATCGGGCCGAACGGTGCGGGCAAGTCGACGCTGTTCCGGATGATCACGGGCCGCGAGCAACCGGACTGCGGCACCGTCAAACTCGGACCCACGGTCAAGCTCGCCTATGTGGACCAAAGCCGTGATGCGCTGGCCGCCGACAAGACGGTGTTCGAGGAAATTTCCGGCGGCGCGGACGTGCTGACGGTCGGCCGCTACGAAACGCCATCGCGTGCGTACATCGGCCGCTTCAATTTCCGCGGCGCCGATCAGCAAAAGCAGGTCGGGAACCTGTCCGGGGGCGAACGCGGACGGCTGCACATGGCCAAGACGCTGATCGCCGGGGGTAACGTGCTGCTGCTAGACGAACCGTCAAACGACCTGGATGTCGAAACGTTGCGCGCGCTCGAGGATGCGCTGCTCGAATTCGCGGGATCAGTGATGGTGATTTCGCACGACCGCTGGTTCCTGGACCGGATTGCCACGCACATCCTCGCGTTTGAAGGCGACTCGCAGGTGGTGTTCTTCAATGGCAACTACCAGGAATATGAAGCCGACAAGCGAGCGCGGCTTGGCGACGAGGCAGCCGCACCAAAGCGGCTGCGGTACAAGCCGATCACGCGTTGACATCAGATCGCGGGCCGCTTGTGCGGCTCAGATCGGCAGCCCCAGTTGCCCAATTGGCGCAGGCGTTGGCACGTCGATGCGGCATCCATGTGATGCGCGCCGCGCCAGCCGATCGCGTCGGCCGCCTGCGCGTTGTACTGGTTGTCGTCGATGAAGGCGATTTCACCCAGCTGGATGTCCGGCAGAGGCGGGGTGGGACACGGCGCGGTCAACCGGAAGATCCGCGGTTCCGGCTTGGCCGGCTTCAGGCGCCCAGAAATCGCGATGTAGCGTTAGATTGCCGTGGTGCGGGTCTCGAGCCACGCCTTCGCGTCGCCGCTCAGATGCTTGCCGACCCGCTCACGCACTTGCGCGTGATAGGCATTGAGCCAGGCCACTTCATCTTCACGCAGCAACGACCGCTCGATGCAACGGGTATCGATCGGACACAGCGTCAACGTCTCAAAGCAGAGGAACTCGCCGAACTCGCTCGTGCGCGCCGGCTGGCTCAACAGCAAGTTTTCGATGCGGATGCCCCACTGGCCGGGACGGTAAACACCAGGCTCGTTCGACGTGATCATGCCTTTTTCCATCGCCGTGTAGGACTCGGCCGGCGCGTAGTGCGAAATCACCTGCGGTCCTTCATGCACGTTCAGGAAGTAGCCGACCCCATGGCCCGTGCCGTGTCCAAAGTCCATGCATGCGTCCCAAATCGGCGCCCGTGCGATTGCATCCAGCATCGGCGAGCGCACGCCCCGCGGAAACGTCGTGCGCGACAACGCAATCATGCCCTTGAGCACCAGCGTGAAATCGCGCCGCTGCTCGGCGCGGATCCGGCCCACCGGCACAACGCGTGTGATATCGGTGGTGCCGCCCAGATACTGGCCGCCGGAGTCGATCAACAGCAGACCGTCGCCCTCGATTAGCGCATGCGACTGCGGCGTCGCGCGATAGTGCGGCATCGCGCCATTGGCGTTGAACGCGGCGATCGTCGGAAAGCTAAGGGACACGAAGCCGGGGCGGCGTGCTCGCGCGGCGGTAAGCTTTTCGTCGATTGTCAATTCGGTGAGGCGCTCGCGCCCGAGTGCCTGTTCGAACCACGCAAAAAATTCCGCAAGCGCAGCGCCGTCCTGCTCCATCGTCGCGCGCACATGGACGGCTTCCGCTTGCGTCTTGCGCGACTTTGCGAAGGTCGACGGATTCACCGCCTCGACGAGTTTCACACCAGGCTGCACGGCTTGCATCAACCCATACGTGACGCGGCGCGGATCGATCAGCAGCGTGCTATCGGGCTCAATCGCGGCTAGCGCCGCCGGCGCATCCCTGTAGGGGGCAACGTGCACGCCGTCCTGCGCCAACCGCTCGCGCAACACCGCGTCGATCTTGCCGTCGGCCACGTACAGCGTCGCGTGCTGCGGCCCAATTAACGCGTGCGCGACAAAGACCGGGTTGTAGCCCACGTCGGCGCCGCGCAGGTTGAAAATCCATGCGATGTCATCCAACGTGGAGACGAAATGCCAGTGTGCACCCTTGTCGCGCATCGCGCTGCGCACCTGATCAAGCTTTTGCGCGCGGGTCACGGGCGCGTAGGAAAGATCGTGCTCGTACACCGGCGTCCCAGGCAGCGTCGGTCGGCCGTCCCAGATTAGCTCGAGCAGGTCCACGTCGGCGCGCAGTTGCACACCAGCCGCCTGCAACGCGTCCTGCAACACACGGGCGGCGGCCAGGCCCAGCGTGCTGCCATCCACGCCGACCTGCGCACCGGGTTCCAGGTGCGTGGCGAGCCAGTCCACATGGGGCTGCGTCTGCCCCGCCTGAATCCTCATCAACTCGATGCCGCTGTCGGCCAGTTCCGCGGCAGCCTGCACCCAGTAACGGCTGTCGGTCCACAGTCCCGCAAAGTCCGACGTCACGACCAACAGACCCGCCGAGCCAGTGAAGCCAGACAGCCACGCACGGCCCTGCCAGCGTTGCGGCAGGTACTCGGACAAGTGCGGATCAGCGGACGGCACGATATACGCGGCCAGATCGGCACGCTTCATCGCATCGCGCAGCCGCGCTAGCCGCTCGGGGAAGGAGACCGCCTGATCGGCGGCGGTTTGTCGGGCGTTCATTGAGTTCACCGGCAAAAAGGATGTGAGCCAAGCGAGACGGTCACGGCCACGGCCGTCATCGCGCCAAGCACGCACAGCGACCATTCGAGCACCTCGCCATCCTCGAACAGCCCACTCGCGTTGCCGGCCAGTTTAACCGCACCGGCGGCCAACGCGCCGAGATAAGCGCGGGCAGTGCCGCCGTGCGGCGTGCCGGATGGCGCCGGCAGCCGGGGGTGGCCAACGGCCAAAAAAGTTATAATGATGGGCTACTTTTGACGGCAACCATGCACCTGCTCACCATCGGGATCAACCACCACACCGCGCCGGTCGCATTGCGCGAGCGCGTGGCGTTTCCGCTCGAGCAGATCAAGCCAGCCTTGCACACGCTCAAGGACGCGTGGGCGCGGCGCGATGAGGCGCACATCGCGGCCCCCAGTGCCGCCACGCGTATCGCGCACGCACAGCAAGCACTGGCGGAGGCCGCGATACTGTCAACCTGCAACCGGACCGAACTCTACTGTGCGACCGACGACCGCGCCGCGCGCGAACATGCGATCGCGTGGCTGTCGAGCTATCACCGGATCTCGGTCGAGGAGCTTGCCCCGCATATCTACGCGTTGCCGCAGTCCGAAGCAGTCCGTCATGCGATGCGAGTGGCATCGGGCCTAGACTCGATGGTACTCGGCGAAACCCAGATCCTGGGCCAGATGAAGGACGCCGTGCGCACCGCGTCGGAAGCCGGTGCACTCGGTACCTACCTGAACCAGTTGTTTCAGCGCACGTTCGCGGTGGCCAAGGAAGTGCGCGGGCAGACGGAGATCGGCGCGCATTCGGTATCGATGGCTGCCGCGGCAGTGCGGCTGGCACAACGCATTTTCGAGAACATCGCCGGGCAACGCGTGTTGTTCATCGGTGCCGGCGAGATGATCGAGTTGTGTGCGACGCATTTCGCCGCGCAGAATCCGCGTGAGCTGATCGTCGCCAACCGCACCGTGGAGCGGGGCAGCAAGCTAGCCGAGCGCTTCGGCGGCAAGGCGATCATGCTCGCCGAGCTGCCGTCGCGGCTGCACGAGTTCGACATCGTCGTGTCATGTACCGCGTCTACCCTGCCGCTCATCGGCCTGGGCGCGGTAGAGCGCGCGCTCAAGGCACGCAAGCACCGGCCAATGTTCATGGTGGACCTGGCGGTGCCGCGCGACATCGAGCCCGAAGTGGCCGAGCTGGACGACGTGTTCCTTTATACGGTGGACGACCTTGGCTCGATCGTGCGGGAAAGCAATGCCATCCGGCAAGCCGCCGTCGCGCAGGCCGAGGCGATTATCGAGACACGCGTGCAAGCCTTCATGCACTGGCTCGAGCAACGCAGCATCGTGCCGGTGATCCGTCACATGCACACGCAAGCCGACCGGCTGCGCCGCGTGGAGTTGGAGCGCGCCCAGAAAATGCTGGCACGCGGCGACGATCCCGCCGCCGTGCTCGAGGCACTGTCGCAGACGCTGACCAACAAGTTCATCCATGGTCCGACGCATGCGCTGACCCACGCGGCCGGCGGTGATCGCGACAAGCTGGTCGACCTGATGTCCGGCTTCTACCAGCACGCCGGCCCCTCTGAGCGTTAGTGGCGCTCGCCCCCGCCGGCACGCGCGTATCGTCGAGCGTGCCTTCGTTTTCCATTGAATGCGACCCCGTTCGCGCCCTTTGCCAGATGCGCCGATGAAACCGAGTATGCAAGCCAAGCTGGAGCAGCTTACCAAGCGACTGCCGGAGTTGAACGAACTGCTTTCGCGCGAAGATGTCACGTCCGATCTCGACCAGTACCGCAAGCTGACCCGCGAGCACGCGGAACTCGCGCCAGTGGTCGAGCAATATGCGCAGTGGAAAACCGCGCGCAACGATGAGGCGACCGCTCAGGAATTGCTGACCGATCCATCGATGCGGGATTTCGCGGAGGACGAACTTAATGCGGCGCGCAGCCGGATGGAGCAACTGGAGCGCGACTTGCAGAAAATGCTACTGCCCAAGGACCCGAACGACGAGCGCAACATCTTTGTGGAAATTCGCGCCGGCACCGGCGGCGACGAGAGCGCGCTATTCGCCGGCGATCTGCTGCGCATGTACCTGCGCTATGCGGAACGCCATCGCTGGCAGGTCGAGATGATGTCGGAAAGCGCGTCGGACCTGGGCGGTTATAAGGAAGTGATCGTTCGTATCATCGGCCAGGGCGCCTATTCGCGGCTCAAATTCGAGTCAGGCGGGCATCGCGTGCAGCGGGTGCCGGCCACCGAGACGCAGGGGCGTATCCACACGTCGGCTTGCACGGTCGCCGTGATGCCAGAAGCGGACGAGATCGCCGAAATCGAGCTTAATCCAGCCGATTTGCGCATTGACACGTTCCGCGCGTCTGGCGCCGGCGGCCAGCACATCAACAAGACCGACTCGGCGGTGCGCATCACGCACCTGCCAACCGGCATCGTAGTGGAATGCCAGGACGATCGCTCGCAGCACAAAAACAAGGACCGCGCGATGAAGGTGCTGGCCGCCCGCATTAAGGACAAGCAATATCAGGAGCAGCATGCGAAGGAGGCCGCCACCCGCAAAAGCCTCGTGGGCTCGGGCGATCGCTCCGAGCGCATTCGCACCTACAATTTCCCGCAGGGCCGGCTGACCGACCACCGGATCAACGTGACGCTGTACAAGCTGGAACAGATGATGGACGGCGACCTAGACGCGCTCATCGACGCGCTTGTCTCGGAACATCAGGCCGAGCTGCTCGCCGCGATGGGCGAGATCGAGTAAGCGCATCATGACTTGCGTCGCGCAACTGCTGCGAAACTCGCCGCTGGCCCCGCTGGAAGCCCGGATTCTGCTCGCCCACGTGCTGGATTGGCCGCGTACCGCGCTGATCACGCGTGCTGACGACACGCTGCCAAACGCGTTGTCGGCGCGCTTTCTGGCGTTGCAGGCCCGGCGAGTCGAGGGCGAGCCGATCGCGCAACTGGTCGGTTCGCGCGAATTCTTCGGGCTCGACTTCGATGTGACGCCGCACGTGCTGATCCCGCGTCCGGAGACGGAGCTGCTGGTTGAGTGCGCGCTGAACGCGGTACAGACAATCCCGTCCCCCCGCATACTCGATCTTGGCACTGGCAGCGGCGCCATCGCGATCGCGATCGCCCATACGCGCCCGGATGCGCGGATCGTCGCCACGGATCGCTGTGCTGGCGCGCTGGACGTCGCGCGGCGCAATGCGCGGCGCCTGCTCGGCGACGCGGCGCTTGCGCCGGCACTGCCGGTATCGGCCGCGCGTCATGATTTCGTCACGTCGGGCACACCGACGCAGCCCCGTCTCGCACTGCGCCACGGCACTTGGTTCGACGCGCTGAGCGAGCCGCATCGCCTCGCCCCGGCACGCTTTGACGCCATCGTCAGCAATCCGCCCTATATCGCCGCGTCGGACCCGCATCTGCGCGAGGGCGACCTGCGCTTTGAGCCGCTGGACGCGCTGACCGACCACGCAGACGGGCTCAGCGCGATTCGCGCGATCGTCACCGGTTCCGTCGCGTGGCTGGCGCCGGGCGCCACACTCTGGCTGGAACACGGGTACGACCAGGCTGAAGCCGTGCGCGCGCTGCTCGATGCGCACGGCTTTGACTCGGTACGCTCCGTGCGAGACCTGGCCGGCATCGAGCGCGTCACCTGCGGCAGCCGATAGCAGGCCGCAACGCCGGCCCGGGCAGACGAAATCCGCTATCATCTAATCCAAACCGCATTTAAAGCAAGGTCAGCCATGGATACCCAAGAGCGCATCAAACAAATCGTTAGCGACCACCCGGTCGTGCTGTTCATGAAGGGCACCGCGCAATTCCCGATGTGCGGCTTCTCCGGCCGAGCCATCCAGGTCCTGAAGGCATGCGGCGTCGATTCGGTGCATACGGTCAATGTCCTCGAGGACGAGGCAGTGCGGCAAGGCATCAAGACGTTCTCGAACTGGCCCACGATCCCGCAGTTGTACGTGAACGGTGAATTCGTCGGTGGCTCGGACATCATGATGGAGATGTACCAGTCCGGAGAATTGCAGCAGTTGTTCACGAATGCCTCATGACGCGCGGCCGTCGACACGACGGCTAATCGTCGCGATCACCGGCGCCACCGGCGCCGCCTATGGCGCCGGCGTGCTGCGCGCGCTGCGTGAGTTGGACGGCGTCGAAAGCCATCTGGTCGTCTCCAGTGCCGGCTGGCTCAATGTACGACACGAATTAGGCATCGAGCGCGCGGCGCTCGAACAGTTGGCGCATTACGTGCACAATCCGCGCGACATCGGCGCAACCCTCGCCAGCGGCTCGTTTCAGACGGACGGCATGATCGTGGCACCGTGCTCGATGAAAACGCTGGCCAGCATCGCGCATGGCCTGTCCGACAACCTAATTGCCCGGGCTGCCGATGTCACACTGAAGGAGCGGCGCCGGCTTGTGCTGATGGTTCGCGAAACGCCGCTCAATCTCGCGCATCTGCGCAACATGACGGCCGTCACTGAGATGGGTGGCATTGTGTTCCCACCGGTGCCGGCGTTCTACCACCGCCCCGCGACGATCGACGAATTGGTGGCCGATACCGTCGCGCGCGCGCTAGATATGTTCGGCCTCGCGGCAGCACGCTCGCGGGCATGGACGGGACTGGCACCGGCGCGGGATTGACAACCGGCACGACACAATCCGTTTCCCGCTGTCGCATTTATTAGACGGGCGCGCGCCCTTATAGTCGCGGTATGACTTGTTTTGCACGCCAGATGCGTGCCTGCTGCGATGCCCCGTCTACCTACCGTCTTCCTGTCCCATGGCGCGCCGACGCTGCCGATCGACCCGTCGATGCCGCGCGTCGGGTTCGCCGCCTTGGCCACGCGCTGGCCGCGTCCGCGCGCCATTCTCGTGTTGTCCGCGCATTGGACCAGCACCGAGCCAGTCGCCAGCCTCGCAACGGCACCAGAGACCCTTCACGACTTCTATGGCTTCCCCCGCGCGCTGTACGAACTGACGTATGATGCGCCCGGCGCACCGGACGTCGCGCAGCGCGCCATCGAATTGCTGATGCAAGCTGGCATCGCGGCCAGCGGCGCCGTACGCGGGTTGGATCACGGCGCCTGGGTTCCGCTGCTGTTGCTGTATCCCGCGGCCGATATCCCGGTGGTGCAGATGTCGATTCAGCCGCACCGCGATCCGGCACATCACTATCGGGTCGGGCACGCGCTCAGGCCCCTGCGCGATGACGGCGTGCTGATCGTCGGCTCCGGACAAATCACGCACAATCTACAGGCCGCGGACTTCTCGGCACGGCCCGGTGATGCAGATCCGCACGTGGCTGAGTTCACCGGATGGTTTGAAGCGAGGATGGCCACGCATGATCTGGGCGCCTTGCTCGACTACCGGCAGCAGGCACCCTACGCCGTGGCGATGCATCCGAGCGACGAGCATCTGCTACCTGTGTTTGCCGTGCTGGGCGCAGCCGACGACGACTACAAGCTGGATATCCACGCGCAAGGCACCTATCAGCGCTCGCTGGCGATGACCCATTACGTGCTGTAGCGCCGCATAAGCAATGGGGCAGCGGCCTGCGGGATGCGAGCCCGTGACACGCACCGCGTCATCGTCGCGCTGAGGCGGCTGCTTCGCGCACGGTCGCCCCATCGCGACGCATGGCATAATCGGCGCTCGTTTTCCCCGACATACGCGGACCCGGCGCCGACACCTGCCACCCGCCCCCATCCTGCCATTGCCCACACCGCGATGATGGTCGCCGTGGCTTGGTGGGCAGCCCGCCGACCGCTCCAGCCTTGATGACTATCCAAGCATTGCATCCACTTTCCGTCGCCGCCCGCGAAAACACGGCCACAACCTGTGAAGTTGCTTCGCCCATCGCCGATGCCTCGCCCCTCGCCGTTGCGCGAGCGCGCCCACGCATGGTCGTCAACCGGAGCGCGGCCCGATGACCTCGTCTCTGTCCATCATGCAGATGACCATCGCCGCCATCCAGGACGTGCTGTTCGCGATCGCCGCAGGCTCGATACTGTGCGGCGCGACGCTGGCCACCGTGTTCGCTTCGTCTCGCGACGCCGCACGGCTGCGACTACGTGGCTCGATCAAGCAAGCCATGCCTGGCATCCGATTGCCGGCCATCCTATGGTTTTCATTGTGCGCGCTGGGCATCACTCAGTTGGTGTACCTGTGGCTGCAGGCCGCCACGATGAGCGGCTCGACACTGAGCACCGCGCTGGGCATTGTGCTGCGACAGTCGCATGACGGCGCCGCATGGCTGACCGGGGCGGCTGGTATCGCGGTGGCACTCGCCGCCTCGCGCGTGCAGTTGCGCGGCAGCCAAGCACGAGGCGGCCCGCCCCCCGGGCCGGGCAGCGCCCCACCCCGTTGGCCGGTGCGCATCACGGTGCTGGGCCTCGCGCTGTATGCGGCAGGCAAGGCCGCGGCCAGTCATGCGGCAGATGCGGGCGACTTCAGCCTCACGCAGGCCGTGTACTGCGTCCATGTCGGAGCGAGCGCTGCATGGGCTGGCGGCGTGAGCATCGCAGCATTCGTGTTGCCAACGTTCGCATTGCAGACACGCGCCGACGGCGGGCGGCATCTGGCGTTTTGTGAACGACTGTCCCGCGCGTGGGCGATCGCCTTGGCGTTGGTCGCGCTCACCGGCCTATACAATGTCGCCTGGATCTGCGCCAACGCACCCGCCCCGCTGGCCGGCACCTACTATGGCCGATGGCTTGGCGCCAAGCTCGTCATCGTGGCGGCGGCCGCATTGCTCGGGATACTGAACCGTGCTGTATGGTTGCCGCGGCTGCGCGATGCGCAACGCGCTCATGGCGGAGAAAGCAATACGTTGTCGCCGCGTTATTCAGTCACGGCCGCCCATCTTGGCAGAACACTGTGGGTCAAGTCAGCACTGCTGGCGGCCGCGCTGATTACGGCGGCGACGCTATCGCACCTGCCGCCGGCGTAACGCAGTGTAGCGGCGCGAGCCGGCACGCGTGCCTCGGTGTCAATCCACGCCGATGCACGCGACGGCACGCCGATACCGATGCCCCACGCTCAAATACCGACGCCTTCCAGGATTTCCTCGCGCTGTTCCCGCTCGTCCAGATACGCGGTGCGCCAGCCGCTAGACACCCCCCACTGATAGAACCCGAGCGAGGTCACCGCGACGACCGCCATGTCCCAGCCATAGGGGAGGTAGCCGAGCCCGCCGAACGGCTTGCTGCCAATGTACGACAGCACCGCCATGACCGGCAGGTAGGTGACCATCCACCAGGCTGAGCGCCAGTCCTTAGAAAATCCTTTCCAGCCTGCCTTGGCTTGGTAGTAGAAGAAAACCGGCAGCGCAACGACCATCAGCAGAATGATCTCGCCGGTCAGCGGCCATTTTGCCCAATACAGGATCAGCGACGCACAGACAAACGCAAACGGCGCAATCAAGCCCATGCCGGGGATGCGCAGCGGCCGTTCGATGTCCCCGCTGGTGCGGCGCAGCGCCATCAGGCTAATCGGCCCCGTCAGGTACGAGATCACCGTGGCAACCGAGATGACCGCGGCCAGCGAGCTCCAGCCACGAAAAAAGAGCAGGAAGATGAACGAGACGATCAGGTTGAACCACATTGCGGGCCGCGGCACCCCATAAAGCGGATGCACGCTACTGAAAATCTTGGGCAACGTGTTGTTGCGCTCCATCGCGTAAATCATCCGGGTCGTCGTCGCCATGTAAGTGGTACCGGTGCCGCTGGGGCTCACGAACGCATCGACGTACAGCAGCATCGCGAGCCAATTCAGGTTCAGCGCGAGCGCAAGCTCGGCAAACGGTGAACTGAAGTTCAGCTTATCCCAGCCCTTGGCGACATCCGCCGGATTGATAGCGCCAATATACGCGACCTGCAGCAGCACATAGATAACTAGCGCGATCAGGATCGATCCGACCACGGCGAACGGCACGCTGCGATCCGGATTGCGCGCCTCGCCCGCCAGATTCACCGGACTTTGGAATCCATTGAAGGCGAAGACAATGCCGCTGGTGGCCACTGCGGTCAGCACCGCCGACCAGCCATAGGGCGCGAACTGCCCAGTCGCACCGGTCGCGAAGTTATCCGTATGAAAGCCGGTCAGCACGAGGCCCAGAATGGTGGCGCCTGGAATCAGAAACTTGAAGATCGTGATTGCCGAATTCGCGTGCGCGAACAGCTTTACGCCCCAATAATTCAACAGGAAGTACACGATCACGAGCACAGCCGACAGCAGGAGCCCGGGTAAGGTCAGCTCGCCGTGCACGAACAGCGCATGGGCCCAATCATAAGGCCATGAGCTCATATATTGGATCGATGCCTCTGCCTCAATCGGTATCACGGAGACGATCGCGATCCAGTTAGCCCACGCGCTGATGAAGCCGACTAGCGAACCATGGGAGTAGCGGGCATAGCGGACCATGCCGCCCGACTCGGGGAACATCGCACCGAGTTCCGCATAGGTCAGTGCGATCGCCAGGATCACCACCGCCCCAATTATCCATGCAATGATTGCCGCCGGCCCTGCAATTTTTGCCGCCTTCCAGGCCCCGAAGAGCCAGCCCGACCCGATGATCGAGCCCAAGCCGGTCAACATCAGCGCAAAGGGGCTGATGTTTCGCTTGATCGAACTATCCACAACATCTCCTAGGAACATGAGCGCGCCTTACCGCTGTGCCGTTTCCGGCTGGCACGTCTCGTGAGTACGCGTCACGCGTCGGTTGCAACCGGCGCGAAGTTTAACGATGGCACCTTTCAACTGGCCGATCAGTTGCGAATCGACGAAACATGAGGCGACCCGACGAGCGCGGAATTAACGTTGCACGTGGCATCAACCAAATGACAAATGATTAACATAAATCGCCAGCCGCGGCGTAGAAAGCGAACTCTATGCCCATTTTTGATGGCGATGCGTGACGTTGCGAGAAATGGCAGAAAAGACGAATCCGAAGCAATCCCGGTTAGAGCGCATCCGGGAAACTACTGAGTTTGCGAAAAAAACATTGACCGGGTCTGATTTTCGCAATATAAATGTGCATGCAGGATTTCAAGTGGCGAGTGTTGGTGGTTGTTCCTCTGTAGTCTCCCACGACGGTACTTCGGTAGTTCCTCTCACCCTTCCTTGATTTCATGCGCTATCGGGCCTCGGCTCTTATTCATTTTTAAGGATTTGTTTTATGGAAACCGGAACCGTCAAGTGGTTCAACGACGCCAAAGGTTTTGGCTTCATTACGCCGGACGGCGGTGGTGAAGACCTGTTTGCGCATTTCTCCGAAATTCGCATGGATGGCTTTAAGTCCCTCCAGGAAAACCAAAAGGTCACGTACGAAGTGAAGATGGGCCCGAAGGGCAAGCAAGCGGCGAATATTCGCGCGGCATAAGCCCCTCCCGCCTGGCGCGATGCGCCCATGAAAAAACCCCGCTTTATGCGGGGTTTTTTCATCCGGTGTGCGCGTCAATCAAACAGGCGCTGCGCGTGGATCCCCAGTCCGGTGGCAACGCTGGCCAGACGATCACCGAAGACCTTTTCCGCCCGCGGAAACGCGTCGCCGATCGCCTCAGTCACGCAGCGCAACCCGGTTGAGCCCCCGGTGAAGTACACCGCCCCCAAATCGGCGGCCTGCACGCCGGCCTGACGTAGCGTGTCGCGCGCCGCGTTCGCGATCCGGCGGATCTCGTCCTGCGCCACCTCCAGCAGTTCCGGCTCGGAAAAAACCACCGCCAGCTCGGGCTCGACCTGGGACAAGTCGAGCGTCGCGTCACCGCCCGCGGCCACGCCGATCTTCGCGCGCTCAGCCAGCCCGGCCAGCGCATGGCCGAGCCGCGCATCGATGACGCGCATCAATCGGTCGTGGTAGCGGGGCTGTGCATAAACGTACTTGGTCAGCCGCAGCTCGCCCACTCGCTTGGGTGCATAGACGGTGTTGATCAGGTGCCAAGTCGCGAGGTCGAAGTAAATCCGATTCGGCACCTCGCGTCCCTGTTCGTCCAGTGATTGATAGCCCAACTCACGCATGATCGCCACCAGTTCCACGCGCCGATCGAAATCGGTGCCGGCTACGTGCACGCCGTGGTGGCCAAGCACGTCCGCTTGCCGTTCGAGCTTTCGCGCCCGGTCCGGCCCGACCCGCACCAGCGAGAAGTCGGACGTACCGCCGCCGATATCGGCGACCAGCACCAGCTTCTCGGCATCGAGCCGCGCCTCGTAGTCGAACGCCGCGGCAATCGGCTCGAACTGGAACTCGATGTACCGAAAACCCACGGCATGGGCGGCTGTTTTCAACTGGTCCTGCGCCAGACGATCGGCCCGCGGATCGTCGTCGACAAAGAATACAGGACGGCCCAACACCGCCCGCTCCACCGGCCGACCCGCGGCGGCCTCCGCACACTGCTTGAGATGATGTAGGAACAGCGCAATCACATCCAGATAACGCACCGCAGTGCCGTCCCCTAATTCAGTGCTCTGCTCGGCCAGCGGCGAGCCCAGAATGCTCTTCATCGAGCGCATCAGCCGTCCGTCATAGCCATCGATATAGGATTCGATCGCAGCCCGGCCGAACACACGAATGTCCTCGTCCAGATTGAAAAACACGGCCGTGGGCAGGGTCGCATGGTTGCCCTCGACCGGGGCTAGCCGGACGCCATGCGGCGCGGCGTCCCTCGCCGGCAGCGCGACGGCAGAATTAGACGTGCCAAAATCAATTGCACAATAGTTCATTCGATGCTCCTGGGATGGCCAGCTGCAAACTCACGGTTGACACCGCCAACTCGGAAAGGGACAGGTTTTTAGCACGAAGCAGCGCCGCAGGCAAAGCCTGTGTCGCTGCATGGACCCCGTGCTGCTGCCGCCGGACTATGGGTGGCGTCTATGCTTTTTTATCGGTGCCGACTCGGGTTGCTAGTACTACTCATGCGGATGTGGATTCCGGAGAGCCCGCGCTGGCTGCTGACGCATGGGCGGCCCGACAAGGCCCATGCGATCGTCACGGCGATCGAGCAGCAGTTTCGTCGCCGCGGCGTCATGCTCGACTGCGAGGGTTTGCCAACATTGCGCTTGAAGGTGCGCCCCCACACGCCACTGCGGGAAATCTGCCACGCGCTACTCGTGCGGCATCGGCGCCGCTCGCTGGTCGGGCTGGCGCTGATGGCTGCACAAGCGTTCTTCTACAACGCGATTTTTTTCACCTATGCGATATCCGGCGTGCTGCTCGGTCGCCTAATCGATACGCACGAGCGCGCAGCGGTATTCGGCGGCTATCTGATCGGCGCCGCCGCGATGCTCGCCGCGGCCGACGCTGACAAAATCAGAACGGTTTGTTCCATGCACCGGCAAACGCAAGCTCGCTGCCCGCCAAGCGTTGGCGGGGCGCCCATTCGCGCTCCCGCAGCGCCTCATCCAGCAGCGCGGGATCACCCGGATGCCCAATCGCAATCATCGCAATCGGCAGCACGTCGTCGGGAGTCTGAAAGGTTTGCTTGAAGGCATTGACGTCAAAGCCGCTCATCTGATGCGCGCACAGGCCGAGCGCATGCGCCTGCAGCACCAGCGCCATCGCCGCCGCGCCGGTATCGTACTGCGCGCAGGGGTTCGTGTCGCCCTTTGGCGTGGTGGTCTTGGCCAGCACGGCAATCAGCACCGGCACCGGCTTGCTCCAGCCCTGGTTGAACGGCACGAGCGTGGCAAAAGCACGGTCATAGGTGGGCGCATCGGCATGCTTGTCAAAGACGATAAAACGCCAGGGCTGCAAGTTATATGACGACGGCGCCCAGCGCGCCGCCTCGAGAATTTGGTGCTGTATGTCGCGCGTCACCGGCTTGTCGGCATAGGCACGCGGGCTCCAGCGCCCGGCGAGCAGCGGGTGGATATCGACTTCGGTCGGGGCGGGTTTGGGGGTCATCGTCAGGTCTCGCCGTGAATCGTCACCATAGCAGGGAAGAACTCTAAGCATACCGAAAAGCGGGCCGGTCGTTGCAGCGTAGTGCCGCGCCCGTTGAACATTGATGAAAGCGACCGCCGATCCATTTCACTGCTGTATTCATCTGCGCCTGTCCCGTTGGTTCGACCGCAACTTCATGTTACGGGTCAGCAACATGAAGTTGCAATCTTAGTGACTGATCGGTAACATATCAAGGAATGGTATTGCGCTGCCAGACCTCCTGTATCGGTGCAGCGCAGGAAGAGTCATGAGTCGCAGCAATCAACCCTCCCCGCACGGGCGCACGCCGTCCGCCGGCACGCATCGCCGCACCCCAACAGCAGGCGCCGACGCACAGCAACAATTGCTCGACGCGGCGGCGCGGCTGTTCTACGCTCAAGGCATACGTGCGGTGGGCATCGACGCAGTTGTCGAGCAAGCAGGCGTCAACAAAATGAGCCTGTACCGCCAGTTCGCGTCGAAAGACGAGCTTGTGGTCGCGTACCTGAACCGGATGGACGCCGAGTATTGGCAACGGTTCGAGTGCAGTACCGCGCAACATCCCGGGCAGCCGGCACGCCAATTGAAGCAATTTTTTGAAGATTTGACTGCGCGCGCGCGCCGACCCGACTACCGGGGTTGTCCGTTTGTCAACGTATCGTGTGAGTTTTCGGACCGCGACCACCCGGCGCGCCAGATCGTCGCCCGTAACAAGACGGCGTTGCTCGAACGGCTGACCGATCTGGCACGACAGGCCGGCGCACACGAGCCCGCACGGCTCGGTGCATCGCTTGCGTTGCTCGTTGAAGGCGTCTACACCGCCAGTCAGACCTTCGACCCGCGCTGCGACATAATCGACTCGGCGCCGGCCCTGGCCGCCCAATTGATCGACGCGGCCACCGCACCCTGTGATGCCGATGCACGATAAACGCCAGGGCCGCGCCGCCGTCATCGGCGCCACAGTGCAATGGCTCGAACGGGCCGTCATTGGCCTGAATCTGTGCCCTTTCGCGAAGGCCGTCCACGTCAAGCAGCAGATCCGCTACACGGTCAGCGACGCCTGCACCGCCGCCGACGTGCTGGCCGCACTCGATGTCGAACTGCAAACGCTGGTCGACGCGGATCCGCAATCGATCGATACGACGTTGCTGATATTGCCGGACGCATTTGCCGACTTCTACGCGTTCAACGACTTCCTGCCACGCGCGGACAAGCTTTTGCGTCGGCGCGCGCTGGAAGGCAGCGTGCAGATCGCAAGCTTTCACCCACTGTTCCAATTCGCCGGCACCGGCGAGCACGACATCGAGAACTATACGAACCGTGCGCCGTATCCGATCCTGCATCTGCTGCGAGAAGCCAGCGTGACGCGGGCTGTTGATGCGTTTCCAGATGCGGCGCACATTTACGAACGCAACGAGCAAACGATGCGCGCACTCGGTCACGCGGGCTGGCGCCGCCTGCTGGAGGCGCACGACGAGCGTCGTTGATCACGCCGGATCGGCGATCCGCTGCTCGCTGTCGCGGGCCAGCGCCGGGATGAAGAAACGTTGCGCGAGTTCTTCTAGCCCGAGTTCGGCCAACATCGCCGTCAGCCGCTCGGACGGCTTGCGGCGTGGCAGGTTTTTGTACGTGGCAATAATCAGTTCGTTTTTCAGCGAGTGTTGCCAGCCGACCAGCTCGGTCACGCTAACGTGATACCCATGCGCCTCCAACTGCAGGCAGCGCAGCACGTTGGTCAACTGGCTGCCGAATTCGCGCGTATGCAGCGGATGGCGCCATAGTTCGCTCAACGCGGTGCGTCCGAGCGCCTTCGCCTTGTTGCGCCTCAATACGGCCGCCACCTCCGCCTGGCAGCATGGCACCAGCACGATATGGCGGGCCTGCTTGGCCAGCGCAAAGCGGATCGCATCGTCGGTCGCCGTATTGCAAGCATGCAGCGCAGTGACGATGTCCACCGCTGACGGCAGTTGGTCCGATGAGATCGATTCTGCTACGGATAATTTCAGGAACGCCATCCCAGGAAACCCGAGCCGGGCGGCCAGGTCGGCGGATTGGGTCACCAGTTCGTCGCGCGTCTCAATACCGTACAGGCGCGAGTTGTCGCCCAGGTTCTTGAAAAACAGATCGTACAGGATGAAACCGAGGTACGACTTGCCGGCACCGTGATCGACCAGCGTCACGTCGCGGCCCTGTTGCTTTAACTCGGCGAGCAGTGGTTCGATGAATTGGTACAGGTGGTAGACCTGCTTGAGCTTACGCCGGCTGTCCTGGTTAAGCTTGCCCTCGCGCGTCAGGATATGGAGTTCCTTGAGCAATTCGATGGATTGGCCGGGGCGGACGTCATACTTCTCGGACATAGCAGGTCGAAACACAGGTTCAAGCGCCACGCCGACAAGCGCGGTGGCGCACAGTTGTCACCAATCGGCCGGTAGCACAATCCGTGCTACCGGCCGATTGGTGACAGTGTACCGAAAAAGCCTGCGGCACCGCCGAGATCCATCGCCTATGGCAGCCGCGACGCCATCCGGCCGAAACTGGCCCGCTTATGCGTAAGCTATGGTATGTGGCGCTTCGATGCCCTGCCAGGCGCGCGATGAAACGACGCCGGGCCGCAACGCACAAGGCTTCCGGCACACCAGGGCGGGATTGCCGGAACCGCTGGTGCACAACGCACCGCAGTCCCAAGCGGCACGCCCGACCAGAAGGAATCAAACCCCACCGACGCACAAGTATTTAAGCTCGAGATACTCATCGATCCCGTACTTGGACCCCTCGCGCCCCAGCCCTGACTGCTTCACACCGCCGAACGGGCCGATCTCATTCGAGATCAAGCCCGTGTTGATTCCCACCATGCCGTACTCGAGCGCTTCCGCCACGCGCCACACGTGCCCCAGATCTCGGCTATAGAAGTACGCAGCCAGCCCGAATTCTGTCTCGTTGGCCAGACGGATCACTTCATCATCGGTACTGAACCGGAACAGCGGCGCGACGGGTCCAAACGTTTCCTCGCGCGCGATGCGCATGGCCTGGGTCACGCCGGCCAATACCGTCGGCTCGAAGAAAGTGCCACCCAACGCGTGCCGCTTGCCGCCTGAGAGCACGCGCGCGCCGTGGGAAAGCGCGTCGGCGATGTGCGACTCAACCTTGTCCACCGCGGACTGGTTGATCAACGGTCCCTGCGTGACCTCCGCGTCGAACCCGTTGCCCACCTTGAGCCGGCTGACCGCATCGGCAAGCTTGCGCGAGAATGCGTCGTACACCGAGTCGTGCACGTAGAAGCGGTTCGTGCACACGCAAGTCTGGCCCGCATTGCGGTACTTCGAGGCGAGCGCCCCCTCCACGGCCGCGTCCAGATCCGCATCGTCGAATACGATGAACGGCGCATTGCCGCCCAACTCCAGCGACAGCTTTTTGATCGTCGGCGCACACTGGGCCGCGAGCAGCCGTCCGACCGGCGTCGAGCCCGTGAACGACAGCTTACGCACGAGTGGATTGGACGTCATTTCCGCGCCGATCGTCTTCGGATCGCCCGTGACCACGCTAAACACACCCGCCGGCACGCCGGCGCGCTCGGCCAAGGCGGCCAGCGCGAGCGCCGACAGCGGCGTGGCTTCCGCCGGCTTGAGCACGATCGTACAGCCGGCCGCCAACGCGGGGCCCACCTTGCGCGTGATCATCGCCGCCGGGAAATTCCAGGGTGTGATCGCCGCACATACGCCCACCGGCTCCTTCAGCACGACGAGCCGCTTGTCGCCGGCGGGGCTCGCCAACATGTCGCCGTTCACCCGCTTAGCCTCTTCCGCAAACCACTCGAGGAACGATGCCGCATAGCCGATCTCGCCTTTCGCCTCAGCAAGCGGCTTGCCTTGTTCGGCCGTCATGATCATGGCCAGGTCGTGCGCATTAGCCAGCATCAAATCGTGCCAGCGACGCAGTACCGCGGCACGCTCTTTACCCGTCTTCACACGCCATGCGCGTTGTGCAAGCTGCGCCGCATCGATCGCGCGACGCGTCTCGGCCGCGCCCATCGCCGGAACGGCCGCTAGCGTGCGGCCCGTCGCCGGATCGATCACCTCGAACGCGCGCCCATCATCCGCGCCGACCCATGCCCCGTTGACGTAGGCCAGATCGCGCAGCAGTGACGAATCCTTCAACGATAACGTCTGATTGTCCGATCCCATGCTCCTGTTCCTATGCTTGCGCGACGGTGCCGTGCGTCGGCGCATGTTCAAGTATGTCCAGCTCCTCATCCAGCACTGCCGGCTCGATCGTCAGCGGGAAAAGGCAGCGAAACACATTACCATGTACGCTGCATAAGAGCAGCAACAGGCCACCTTCGAGGCATGCTGCTGGACTCGCTTTGTGAGTCAAGCACTGCATGCGCCGCCGCGCAGGCGAGCAGATTGCCCGCGTAGGTGCCCCGCCCGCCGGGTTCCACAGCATCCATCAGCGCGGCCCAGCTGACCACGCCGGACAGCGGCATGCCGCCGCTCAGGCTCTTTGCCATCGGCATCCGGGTCCGGCTGACATCGAAGCGCTGCATCGCGAACAATGTGCCGATGCGCGCAAAACCAGTCTGGATCTCATCGGCAAACAACACGATCTCATGCTCGTCGCATAGCTTGCGCAAGCCGCGCGATTTTCACCGCATTCTCAACCGCTTCGGCGCCGGTCGTAAAAAACGCGCTCTTTTCGGGCCGCTGATCGGTGCCAAAACGTTGGTTTTCTCGGCCAATTCGTTGATCTTCTCAAACGTACGACGCGTACGGAACCACCTGATACGCGGTATGCATCAAGCCTTTGTCTAATTGCCGGCGTATCGCGACTCCCCCTCGGATGACGATGGCCGGTGCGTGCGAGCCAACTTGCGCACCGACGGCAATTGCGCGCCGGCGCGAAGCCGATGTTGTTCGATCGTGTGGTCGTGTGGTCGTGTGGTCGTGTGGTCCAGTACAGTTTGGGTGACAAACAATAAAGTTAGGAGCACAGTTGCAAACTATATCTGTCCGTCGGTGACCGGGCGGCGATAGAGTGGGACAACGACTCAAGGAGCGACCATGACTTCATCCGATATCACTGGCGATCTGTCGAACTTCTGGATGCCATTCACCGCCAATCGCCAGTTCAAGGCCGCGCCGCGCCTGCTGACGTCAGCCAAGGGCATGTACTACACGGCCAGTGATGGCCGCAAGGTACTCGATGGCGTGGCCGGCCTGTGGTGCGTGAATGCGGGTCACGCGCGCGAGGAGATCGTCTCTGCAATGCAGCAATCGGCCGGCACGCTCGACTATGCGCCGCCGTTCCAAATGGGCCATCCGCTCGCTTTCCAGGCGGCGACCAAGGTGGCCCGCGTCATGCCGGACGGGCTGGACCGCATCTTTTTCACCAACTCGGGATCGGAGTCGGTCGATACCGCGCTGAAGATCGCGCTCGCCTACCACCGGGCGCGCGGCCACGGGCAGCGCACCCGGCTGATCGGCCGCGAGCGCGGCTACCATGGAGTCGGTTTCGGCGGCATCTCGGTAGGCGGCATTGTCGCCAACCGTAAGGCATTCTCCGGCGCGCTGCTGCCTGCAGTCGACCATCTGCCGCACACCCACGATCGGGCAAGGAACGCATTTTCCCGCGGACAGCCCGAACATGGCGCGCATCTGGCCGACGAACTCGAGCGGCTGGTCGCTCTGCACGACGCGTCCACGATCGCAGCCGTGATCGTCGAACCGGTGGCCGGCTCGACTGGCGTGCTGATTCCGCCAAAAGGCTACCTGCAGCGGCTGCGGGAGATCTGTTCCAAGCACGACATTTTGCTGATTTTCGACGAGGTCATCACCGCGTTCGGGCGGCTCGGCCGCGCGACGGCCGCTGAGTTCTTCGGCGTCAAGCCAGACCTGATCACGATGGCCAAAGCAATCAATAACGCCGCCGCGCCGATGGGCGCGGTAGCCACGGACAGGAAGATTTACGACACGATCGTGAATGCCAGCGCGCCGGGTGCTATCGAACTGTTTCATGGCTATACGTACTCGGCTCACCCGATCGCGGCGGCAGCGGCAGTTGCAGCGCAGGACCTGTATCAACGCGAGGGATTGTTTGAACGGGCGGCAAAGATCGCGCCTTTTTTCGAGAACGCGATCCACGCGCTGCGCGATGCGCCGTACGTGAAGGATGTACGCAACCTGGGGTTGGTCGGCGGCGTGGAACTGGAATCGCGCGACGGCGCGTTCGGCGCGCGTGCCTACGAAGCGTTCGTCAAGTGTTTCGAGCTTGGCGTATTGATCCGCTATACCGGGGACACGCTCGCATTCTCACCACCGCTGATCATCTCCGAGCAACAAATCACGCAAGTCTTTGACACGGTGCGCAACGCGTTGCAGACGCTAAAGTAACGACACCAGTCGCTGCGCAAAAAAGGAATGGACGGCCATCGTGGTTCGTCTATGCCGGACACTAAGTAGTCTTCCTCGGAATCGCATATTGGGTACGAACTGCAATCCCTAGCTGGCCATTGCCGGCACGCTCGCGGCCAGCTACCTGGTATGCCTCAAGCGCTCAAGCCGACCGAGCCCCTGTCTAACGACGGATATCAGCAACCGCACTAGTTGCCGCACAATCTGCAGAAGGCTTGACGCTGCTGGAGGCATGTGAGCCGCTGGCCGCGGTCCTGAGCAAGGAATTCGTCAAGGCTTACCTTGCGTGGAAGAAAACAGAGTACGAAGTGTTCTTCTACGTGATCAGTTCATGGGAACACAAGCACTTGCTGTTGCACGTATGACGGACATCCGACGACGTTCTCGCCCGATATTATCTTTTCAGCCACTCGCCCCATCACTTCCGACACCCACAGTGTCGGCGCGTTGCGTTTTTCTCGCTCCTCTTTCGCATGCGTGCCGGCCCCGGCGAACAAGCCTCGCTATAGTCTGAAAGTGCCGGACATCCCAAGCCGGCAGAGACGGCGGGGGGCGATAGACTCACCTGTCTGATATCTATTCGCTGTTGCTGCGGCCTCGATTGCGACATGCCAACCGACGATTTGACAAGATTTATCACTTCCGCGTTATGCCGCGGATATGATTGTCCATACAACAAAAACAATGCATCGATACGGGGTAGTCATGTCGCTAGCTAACGACAGTCAATTCACCATTTCTCGAAAACTCGTCTACTGGACGCGCGAGCCGCGTCGGGACCTGCGACAACACTTATCCCGACGTAACTGGCTCGTATCGGTCGTCGACGATGGGCAGGCCGTCCGGCACGCACTACAGCATGTCGTTCAAGCAGGCGGGATCCTCGACCTGAGCACGGTGCCCGACACCGAATGGCTCGACGCGCTGTCGCGCTGCCAGGCGTCATCGGAGGTAGCCTGGGTCGGTCTAGTCGAGCCACGGCAGCTCAGTATCGCGGCAGTCAAGGCGGTGCTTCGTGACTATTGTTTTGATTATGTAACGCTTCCCGCGTCGCAGGAGCGCGTTGCCGATGCGCTCGCACACGCGTACGGTATGCTCATGCTGCGTGCGTCTCAGGGCCCGTCACGCTCACGCGAGGGCCGGATGATCGGTACCTGCGAGACGATGCTAAAGCTGTTCGACAAGATCCCAAGGATCGCGCGCACCGACGCGCCGGTGCTCATTTCCGGCGAGTCCGGCACCGGCAAGGAGCTAACCGCGATCGCGATCCACGAGCGCTCACCGCGTGCAAATCGGCCGTTCGTCGCGATCAACTGCGGGGCAATACCATCTCACCTGGTCCAGTCCGAGTTGTTCGGCTACGAGCGCGGCGCGTTCACCGGAGCGTTGTCGCGCAAGCTCGGCCGGATCGAAACGGCCCACCACGGCACATTGTTCCTCGACGAGATCGCGGACCTGCCGCTGGAGAGTCAGACCAGTCTGTTACGCTTCCTGCAAGAGCGCACGATCCAGCGCCTGGGTGGGCGTGACACGATCCACGTTGACGTGCGAGTCATTTCAGCCACGCACGCGAACCTGGAAGAGGCGGTCAATGCCGGACGTTTTCGCGCCGATCTCTACCATCGGCTATGCGTGCTACGCGTGGAGCAGCCCGCGTTGCGCACGCGCGGCAAGGACATCGAGGTGCTCGCGCAATGCATGTTTGAACGATACAAGTCCGATGCGCCGCACGTGAAGGGTTTTTCCCCGTCGGCCATGGCCGCCATGCGTCGCTATCCGTGGCCCGGAAACGTGCGCGAGTTGATCAACCGCGTACGGCGCGCCTTGGTGATGACGGATGGCACCATCCTGACGGCTCGCGATCTGGAACTTGAGCAGTGGGTGCCGCCGGAGGCCGTGCCGATCATCAAGCCGCCCATGGTCGTCGATGACCATTTGATCGACCAGGCGCTGAAGCGGCACCGCGGCCGGCAAACCGAAGCGGCACGAGAGTTGGGTATTTCCCGCTCCACGCTGTACCGCCGACTGCGCACCCAGCGCCTTGCGGAGATGGCTACGGACGCGGGGTAACTCCCAGAGCCGGGGCGGTCATCGCGGTGCGGCGCTAGACGCCGCTCTGCCGACGCATCAAACAACCGCAACCCGCTGTCGAAACCACGCTGCAAGTTGTCCCTCATCAATCTCGCCGGAGGCAACGCCTTCCATCGTCCTAACCGCGTCAGCCGGATCAAACTGCATGCGATAACCATTGTCAGCAAGAAACAAGCGCGCGGCAATCCATGCAGTGCGCTTGTTGTCATCCGCAAAACCATGATTCCGAGCCAAGCCATACGCATACGCGGCCGCCAGTGCCGCAACGTCCGCCTCGCCGTATGTATCGAGGTTCTGCGGCTGCGCCAATGCCGACTCCACAGCGCCTATGTCGCGCACGCCATCAAGACCACCATGCTCGGCTAGCTGGCGATCATGCACGGCATAGATTAGATCCGCGCGAACCCATCGCCAAGCGGTCACTTGGCAAGCGCCCGCAAGATATTGCGGTCGTCATGCATGATCTCTTCCGCCAGCCTCATTTGACGCTCGAAATCGGGATCATAGGGTGTAATCCGATAGCCCCCCTCCGGCGCCTCCGTCAAATACACCGTATCCCCCTTCTTCACCTTGAGCCGTGCCATCGCTTCCTTGGTGAGGATGAAGCCAGCTGACGCCCCGACTGTCGTGACCTTGAACGTAAGCATTGCATTCTCGGGATTCTTTATAATTTTTATTACGTACCAGACCCTCTACCTTAACCGTAACTCAATCAGCGGCCAACCAGCACGCGCCAACCGCGTCGCAGCAAGTCACCGCGGCGCAGTTGTTAGCGTCAAAGTAATACTGACTCTTTCACACTTTGTGTGAACTGGCAAGCCAGCGGCGTGCCTGAAATGTGGTGATTAGCGGCAGGTCTCGGCCACGACTATGACGCAGCACTGCTGCCCCTACAGTAACGGTATCGTCGAAAGCTATGTCAATCGGCTCAAGTTTCTCAAGCGACAAATGTATGGCCGCGTCGACTTTTAGCTGCTTTGTACTCGCGTGTTGAATCGATGCTGATTTGTGACGTGAAACTTTACACAAAGTGGGAAAGAGCCACTTCTAAGTTGCTGTTGACACCATCGGAAACGCACATCACAAAGGCTAACCGAGCATGCCAGTGAGTTCATGAAAACCACTGACTTAAGCGAAGCCGGCGGGCAAGGAGGAGACTGCGCTTTCTGAGCCAACGTTATGAGTATTCGACACAAAACTAGCCGATGGCCGCTCGCAGTCGCGTTTAGGCATTCGTTCTTCGCTAGCCTGCTGCCCAGCAGGCAGTGAATCACCGTATGATCCGCCCTCGTCCGTCCCACGGCGGCCCATCTGTGCCCAGCTACACCCTACGCTCATCCTGGCCTCAGCGCCAGGGGCCTTCTCGCCCTGATCACCCGCTTTATGGCCCATATCTGACTCCCGGAATTGTCGATGGACTTTAACGACGCATTGGATACTGCCCCCATCGCTATTTATGCGATGAACGAACAAGCCCACCAAGCGTCGCCCGCTGCACCGCCTACGGGCGCAAAACGATCAGCGGACACCACATTCGACGCACGCCCCAAAAAGCCCAGAATCTACGACACTTTGCCAGGCGAAGTGATTCTGGAGGTCGCACGCTACCTACCGTTGGATCATATCCCCGAGTTTTCACGTGTCAATCGCAACACCTATGCCCTGATGGAGGAAAGACGATGGGCGTGGCGCTGTTACCAGCAAGCAGACAGCGTCTCCGATCTCGCGTCGCTACAACAACTGATAGGCGAGATTGAGCAGATTCAGGCCGAACCGGATCTGCGGGCCGAACCGCTCACCGCCCTGTGGGAACGGTCCCAATCAATGGAACTATCGCCAGCACACAAAACCCGCTGCGCGGCTGCGTTGAAGTCAAACGCGGCCTGCCCTCTGGCTATTGCCACGGTATTAGAGTCTTCTACTCGCTGGATGCACTCTGTTATCTGGAAAAGGGGGACGCTAAATGCCAAACGGCACACGCGCATCCAAGTGTGACAAAGCAAACCACATCATCGAATCCCAGACAGCTACGGCACAATTTTGTTTGTAAGCGATGTGTGTAAGTACGCCTGGTTATAGCTCAGATAGCGAGAGTTCTTCGTCATGCTTGGCGCTGTCGCGCTCATTGCCGGATGATATGTCCCCGTTTATCCAAGTAGGCAAGCTTGGCAAGTGTGCGTCAACCTTTTTCATTCACCTCGCCAAGATGGGCATTATCGCATCGCCAACTCAGCCGTGCTCTTATCCAATCGCCGATCGACCGGTGACGCTACCTGCATGGTCAGCCGCCTTCTGTGAGCTGGGATGGTAACCGGCTGCTGCTTCTATTGTCGGCAGGTCATGCAGCACCAACCAGCGTTAAGTGCTTCGCTGCCAGTTGGCCCTTCGGAGCGCGCTACGCGGCCTCCGCCTTGTCAGCAAAAGTAATTTTGTAGAACAAAGCGGGTTTTGTAGAACAAAAAAAAGCGGGCCCCATTCGCTGGGACCCGCGTCAGTATTGGTGCCGGCTGCAGGACTCGAACCCGCCACCTGATGATTACAAATCAACTGCTCTACCAGATGAGCTAAGCCGGCATAGCTAAACAGTATACTACAGCCTGGGTCTGCGGCAAAAGATCACTTGATCACTTTCAGATGCTTGCGACTATTGTCCTTCCGACCCTCGCCCCCGGCATCGGCAGCGTCGGGCTCTTGCACAGCCTGACCCTCTGAGTGCTGGCCGCGCTGCATGTCGCGGCCGACTACGGCCGGCCCGCTCTGTCCCACTTGCTGCAACACACGCTCTCGTAGGATGCGCTGCTTCTCCTGGGGCGTCATATCGTAAAATTCGTCTGCCGCAAGGGCCTCGAACTCGGGTGCGCCTTCGACCGGCTCATCTGGAATCCCTTCGACCGGGAACACCATTCCCTGCCCGTTCTCGCGCGCATAAATGGCCAGGACGTTGGCCACCGGCACCTCAATCTTGTGCGATTTGCCGGAGAAGCGCGCGAGGAATTCGATCACATCGTTGCCCATTTGCAACTGGCTGGTCGCATCGAAGCTGATATTAAGCACAATTTCGCCGTCACGCACGAACTGTCGCGGGACACGCGTGTGGTTGTCGACCTTTACCGCGATATGCGGCGTCAATCCATTGTCCGTGCACCACTCGTAGAGCGCGCGCAACAAATAGGGCTTGGTGGAAATCTCTTGCATTATTGTTCCTCGACCTGCCGACGCGTCGCGCCCGGCACGCGGGCGTCACACCGGCAAGCAGTTACGACTGGGGACTCAAGCCCGCCGCCGCTTAACGACGCATCACCTTCTCGGAGGGCGTCAACGCCTCGATATAGGCCGGCCGGCTAAAAATGCGTTCCGCATATTTCATCAGCGGCGCCGCGTTCTTGGACAGCTCGATGCCATAGTGATCCAGACGCCACAACAGCGGCGCGATCGCCACGTCAAGCATCGAGAACTCTTCGCCCAGCATGTACTTGTTCTTAACAAAGATCGGTGCCAATTGCGTCAGCCGGTCACGAATCGCCGCACGCGCGCGCTCGTGCGCTTTCTCGGCCGTCTTGCCCTTCTCGTTCTCGAGCGTGCCAACGTGCACGAACAGCTCTTTCTCAAAATTGAGCAGGAACAGCCGTGCACGAGCACGCTGGACCGGATCAGCAGGCATCAATTGCGGATGCGGGAAGCGCTCATCGATATACTCGTTGATGATGTTCGACTCGTATAGGATCAGATCGCGCTCCACGAGGATCGGCACCTGCCCGTACGGGTTCATCACCGAGATGTCCTCCGGTTTGTTGAACAGGTCGACATCGCGGATCTCGAAGTCCATGCCCTTTTCGAACAGCACCAGCCGGCAACGCTGGGAGAATGGGCAAGTGGTACCGGAATACAAAACCATCATTTCTACTTTCCTCAAAAAACCGAAGGGCCAGCGCTGAGAAGACCGCCCCATGCCGGTCTTCTTGGCTGCCAGCCCCACACCGCGAACGGCGTGCTTACTTGATATCTTTCCAGTACGCGGCGTTGAGCCTCCAGGCGCACAGAGTCAGTACGCCGAGAAACAGCAGCACCCACACGCCTACGCGCTCGCGCGTCTTGCGTGCCGGCTCTGACATCCAGGCAAGGTAGGAGACAAGGTCGGCGACAGACGAATCATAGTCTATCGGCGCAAGCGTCCCGTTGCTCACCTGGGTAAAGCCGTCGAACTGGTGCGTCACCTCACCGTCCTCACCTTTTTGTTCAATAAATTTCGCATCGCGCACGCCCTGCAGTTGCCACAGTACATGGGGCATTCCGACATTCGGGAACGCGAGGTTGTTCCACCCGGTTGGCCGCGTCGGGTCGCGATAGAACGTGCGCAAGTACGTGTACAGCCAGTCCACGCCTCGCGCGCGCGCCTCGAGCGACAAGTCCGGCGGCGCGACGCCGAACCACTCCTGCGCATCGGCCGGGCGCATCGCCACAGTCATCGTGTCACCGACCTTGCCGCCGCTAAAGAGCAGGTTGTCCTCGATTTCCTTCTGCGGGATGCCGATCGACTGGAGCTTGCTGTAGCGCAGCATGCTCGCACTGTGGCAGTTCAGACAGTAGTTCACAAACAACTGCGCGCCACGTTGCAGCGACGCAAGATTGTTGGTGCGGTCCGGCGCGCGATCGAGGACGATATCCTCCTCCTGGGCACGGGCCACGCCCAGCGTGCCAGCCAGTGTCGCCGCCAGCAGCGCAAGTATCGAAAGCCATTTCTTCATTGGTATTCTCCGTTCGCGTCCGATTCCCGCGTTCAATGCGGCTTGAAGGTCACGCGCTCGGGCGGCTGCTTGAATGTGCCCAGGCGGGTCCAGAACGGCATCCCGAGGAAGAAGGCGAAATACACTAGCGTGCAGGCCTGCGCGATCACGGTCGCGGCCGGCGAGGGGGGCCGGGTGCCAAGAAAGGCCAGTGTCAGGAAGACGACGACGAAGATTCCATAGAAGAATCGATGAAAACCCGGACGATAGCGGATGGACTTGACCGGGCTGCGATCAAGCCACGGTAGGAAAAACAACGTGAGGACGGCGCCACCCATGACGATGACGCCCCAGAACTTGGCCTGGGTGCTGGCCATTGCGAGAATCACGAGCACGGCAGCCACGACCGAGCCCGTCTTCTTCACGCCTCCGCGGGCCTTGATTAAGCCGAGCATGCCGAGCAGCCCGACCACGATCATCAACGCGATCTTAAAGTCGTCCGTCGTCGCACGCAGCATTGCGTAGAACGCGGTGAAGTACCAGACCGGCGCAATTTCGGTCGGCGTCTTGAGCGGGTCGGACGGCACGAAGTTGTTCGCCTCGAGGAAATAGCCGCCCATCTCGGGCGCGAAAAAGATAATCGCGCAAAATACGAGCAGGAAGACGCAGACGCCGAAGAAGTCGTGCACCGAGTAGTACGGATGGAATGGGATACCATCGAGCGGAATGCCTTTTGCGTCTTTCTTTGCCTTGATCTCGATGCCGTCCGGGTTGTTCGAGCCCACTTCGTGCAGCGCGACGATATGAGCGACGACCAGGCCGATGAGCACCAGCGGGATCGCGATCACGTGAAACGCAAAGAAGCGGTTCAACGTGACATCCGACACGACGTAGTCACCACGGATCCACAGTGCCAGGTCCGGACCGATAAACGGAATCGCGGAGAACAGGTTCACGATGACCTGTGCACCCCAAAACGACATCTGGCCCCACGGCAATAAATAACCGAAGAACGCTTCGGCCATCAGGCACAGGAAGATCAGGCAGCCGAAGATCCACACCAGTTCGCGTGGCTTGCGATAGGAGCCGTACAACAGCCCCCGGAACATGTGCAGATAGATGACGACGAAAAACATCGATGCGCCGGTCGAATGCATGTACCGGATCAGCCAGCCCCACGGCACTTCGCGCATGATGTACTCGACCGACGCAAACGCCAACTGCGAGTCAGGCTTGTAGTTCATCACCAGGAAAATGCCGGTGACGACCTGGATCACCAGCACGAGCAGGGCCAGTGAGCCGAAGAAATACCAAAAGTTGAAGTTTTTTGGTGCGTAGTACTCGGATACGTGCGCCTTCCATGTTGAACTTAGTGGAAAACGGCGATCGATCCAGCCGAGCAGACCTGTGCCTTCATCAGAGTTGTCCGTCGTCGCCATTTACGCCTCTCCCTTCTCATCCTGGCCAATCACGAGCTGCGTGGCCGTCTTGAACATGAACGGCGGTACATCCAGGTTTTGCGGTGCGGGCTTGTTCTTGAACACGCGGCCGGCCAAGTCAAAGGTCGAGCCATGGCACGGACACAGCCAACCGCCCGGCCAGTTGGCCGGCAGGTTCGGCTGGGGACCCGGTAAAAAACGCGGGCTCGGCGAGCAGCCCAAGTGCGTGCAGATGCCCACGAGCACGAGGATGTTCTTGTGCTCGGGACGGGAGCGGTATTCGTTCTGGCAATACTCGGGGAGCGGGATCGAAAATGGATTCTGCGTATGCGGATCGGCCACCTCGCCGTCAGCCTTGGTGACCTCGGCCAGCATCTGCTCGGTACGATTGATGATCCACACAGGCTTGCCACGCCATGCAACAGTCATCATTTCGCCGGGCTTCAAGGTACTAATGTCCACCTCAACCGGCGCACCTGCGGCCCTGGCCTTTTCGGACGGTGCCAGCGATGCAGCAAACGGCACCAGGGTTGTCATGCCTCCCATTCCACCCGCTACTGACGTCGCTATCAGCCAGGTACGGCGGCTGCCATCGACGCGATTGTCTTCCTTGTCTCGCATCACACGCCCCACTTCTTGGTTGGACTCCAGTCTTCCTTCGGCTACCCATTCATAGTGTGCGGGAATGCAGGCGCCATTTACAAGCCTAGGTTGCGGCCTGCCGCGTAAAGGCTTGCTACGCAAGGGTTTGGCGGCACCGATTCGTATAGCACGGCCTCTTATATTAAGCAACTACTTAACAAAAATCACGAAATCGACGTCACACGGGATCCGCGGGGGCACTGCGGCTGACGGGCGCACCCCGCTGTGGAGTCCAGCCCGGCAGTGCGATGTGCCGAATGCAGGAGCGCGATGCGCCGAATGCGGCGGCGCGATATATCAATGCGGGGCGCGATGCGCTGAATGCGGACGGTACGATGTGCCGAATGCGGGCGTTGCGGTCTGCGCAGGTGCGCGCCGCCCCTTGGCTTGGCTTGGCACGGATGCGGCACGGCACGGCACGGCACGGCACGGCACGGCACGGCACGGCACGGCACGGCACGGCACGGCACGGCACGGCACGGCACGGATGCGGCAATACGTCGCACCATTTGTTCCCCGCCGACGCATACGGATTTGTCGGCGTAGATATCGACGCAGCCCGACTAGACCGGATTGTCGATGTCGATGAATAGATGCTCCAAACCGAATGCGTCGGCCAAGTGGGCTCCGATAGCCTGCACGCCGTAACGTTCGGTCGCATGGTGGCCGGCCGATACATACGCCACGCCGGACTCCGCCGCCAAGTGGGTGGTGGGCTCGGACACTTCGCCGCTCAGGTAGACATCGGCGCCGGCCCGGATCGCCTCGTCGAAGTAGCCTTGCGCGGCGCCGGTACACCACGCGACACGGCGCACCTTGCGATCAGGATCGCCCAGCACAAGCGGCGCGCGCCCGAGCGTATTGCCGACCTGTGCGGCCAGATGCGACAGCGACGTGGGCATCGGCAGCGTGGCGAGGAAGCCGAGATCGTTGTCACCGAACCGCGCGTCGGCCTGCCACCCCATCCGCGCGCCGAGCTGCGCGTTGTTGCCCAGTTCCGCATGTGCGTCCAGTGGCAGGTGGTAAGCCAACAGGTTGATGTCGTTCTGGATCAAAAGGCGCAGTCGCCGATACTTGTGGCCCGTGATTTGCGGCGCTTCGTTTTTCCAAAAATACCCGTGATGCACGAGCACCGCGTCAGCTTTCCAGTCGATCGCCGCCTCGAGCAACGCCGCGCAAGCACTCACGCCGGTGGCGACCTTCTCGATCCGGCGACGACCTTCAACTTGCAACCCGTTGGGGCAATAGTCCCGGAACCGCGAGGTTTCGAGCAACCCGTTCAAGTACAATTCAAGTTCATTTCGATCCATGCAAGCCCCATAAGTTCAGATGCTTAGACGCTTTTGGCTGTTCTTTGCGCAGGCGGTGACGGTACTGCTCGCGTTGATGTTTATCGTCGCGACGCTGAAGCCGCAGTGGCTGCAGCGCCAAGGGAATCTCGGGCAACAGCTGGCGTCCCCCATCGTCGCGCTGCAGGAGGTCGCCCCGGGCATGGCGGGCCACGGACTGGTCACGTCATACGCAGACGCCGCCCAGCACGCGATGCCGGCAGTGGTGAACGTATTTTCCAGCAAAGACGGCTCTCAAATGCCGGATCCGCGCGCCAACGACCCGCTGTTCCGCTATTTCTTCGGCGACCGCAACTACGAGCGCAAACGCCAGGAGCCCGCGTCCAACCTCGGCTCCGGCGTCATTGTGAGCTCGGAAGGCTACATTCTAACGAACCAGCACGTGGTGGACGGCGCCGACGAGATTGAGGTCGCGTTGGCCGACGGGCGCACGGCGAGCGCGAAAATGATCGGCGTAGACCCGGAAACGGATCTGGCGGTGCTCAAGATCAGTGTACCCAATCTGCCGACGATCACGCTCGGACGGATGGAACATGCGCGCGTGGGCGACGTCGTGCTGGCGATCGGCAATCCGTTCGGGGTCGGCCAGACGGTGACGATGGGCATTATCAGCGCACTCGGACGCAATCACCTGGGGATCAACACCTTCGAAAACTTTATTCAGACCGATGCGCCAATCAATCCGGGTAATTCCGGCGGCGCACTGGTCGATGTAAACGGCAACTTGCTCGGCATCAATACCGCGATCTATTCGCGCAGCGGCGGCTCACTGGGAATCGGCTTTGCCATTCCAGTGTCGACGGCGCGCAGCGTGCTTGAGAGCATCATCACAACGGGCACGGTCACGCGCGGCTGGATCGGTGTCGAGCCTCAAGACGTGACGCCAGAAATCGCGGAATCGTTCCGTCTACAGCAGAAATCGGGCGCGATCGTGGCGGGCGTGCTGCGAGGCGGACCGGCGGACAAGGCCGGTATCAAGCCGGGCGATATCCTCGTGAAGGTCAACGATGAGGATATCACCGACACGACGCGTCTGCTCAACGTGATCGCGCTGATTCAGCCCGGCACGGTCGCGAAGGTGCACCTGTGGCGCAAGTCGCACGAAATGGACATCGACGTGACGATCGGCAAGCGCCCGCCGCCGCCCAAGCAAGCGCTGGACAACGGCGACGACGATGAATGACGAGCGCCGCCGATAATGGCGACGACGAAGTAACGGGCGCCGCCGCGCGGCGCTCAGCATAAAGGCACGTAGCACAGCCCGCCGTGCCGCTATTTTGCCTCTTCGCTTTCGGGCTCGCTGTCCGGCTGCCGAGTAACCAGCAGCCGTGCCGCAATGATCCCGAGCTCGTATAGCACGAGCAGCGGCACCGCGAGGATGAGTTGGGAGAAAACGTCGGGCGGCGTCACGATAGCGGCGACCACGAACGCGCCGACGATCACGTACGGACGCACTTCCTTGAGCTTGTTTACCGTCACCATATTCAGCTTCGCGAGCAGCACGACGACGATCGGCACTTCGAACGTCACGCCGAACGCGATGAACATCGTCAACACAAAGCTCAGGTAATTGTCGATATCCGTTGACATCTCGGCGCCGAGCGGCGCATTGTAGTGCGCCATTACGCGAAAGATGGTCGGAAAAACAACAAAATACGCGAACGCCATCCCGCACAGAAACAACACGTAGCTGCTTGAAACCAGCGGCAGCACGAGCTTTTTCTCATGTTGGTACAGGCCCGGCGCAACAAACGCCCAGATTTGGTACAGCACCACCGGCAGCGCGATCACGAACGCCACCAGCATCGTCACCTTCATTGGCACGAAGAACGAGCCTGTGACGTCGGTGACGATCATCTTGCCGCCCTTGGGCAGGTTCGCCATCAGCGGATGAGCCAGCAACCGGAAAATGTCCGGCGCCCAATAGACCAGCGACACGAACACCACCAGCACCGAGACGGCAGCGCGGATCACCCGCGTGCGCAACTCGATCAAGTGCGAAATAAACGTTTCTTCGGTGTCTTCGTTCTGCGGATTGTGCGGAGCTTCGCTCACAGCGGCCTGGGACGGAGAAAAGAAGTGGACAGGAAACGGGACAGGATCACAGGAAACGGATCGGCCGCCGCAGGTTTGGCGGCGTATGCCGCGCCACGCGAGCCGCGCCCGACTGCACATGGGTACGACGTGCAGCGACCCGTTTGTACCACACCGGTGTCGCCGTGCGCTTGACCCGCCAGTTTTTGCGCGACGATGCTCGCACCGCGCCACTGGGCGAGTCGTGCCAAATCGAATTCGGCGCGCCGGCGCTGACGCCTTGCTCGGCGCTGTCCGTGTTCGGGCCGGTGCCGTCGCGCCAGCCCTCGGTCAGCTCAGTTTGCGCTTGTTGCACGTGTTCGTGAATCGAGGTTTGCATGTTTCGCGCGGCATCCTCGAAGTCGGACTTCATCTTGCGCAACTCGTCCAACTCGATCTCGCGCATCACCTCCGCCTTGACGTCGTTCACATAGCGCTGGGCACGGCCGAACAGTGCGCCCGCGGTGCGCGCCACACCGGGCAGCTTCTTCGGGCCGATCACGATCAGCGCAACAACGCCGATCAACGCCATCTTACTGAGGCCTAAGTCGAGCATCGCGGTGAGCCGGTCAACGTGTGAGCCGGGCGCTCAACGCGCATCGTGCGAACCGGACTTTTCCTTCGCATCGACGTCGATCATGCCGGAGCGTGGCAGTTCCTTGTGCGAATCGGCGTCGGTCCCTTCCGCGTCGCGCATGCCGTCCTTGAAACCTTTGACCGCACCGCCGAGATCGCTGCCGATGTTGCGCAGCTTTTTCGTGCCGAACACCAACGCCACGATCAATAGCACGATCAGCCAGTGCCAAATACTGAATGAGCCCATAAAAACTCTCCGATTTCGATTGCGTGGGATGTCAGCCCATACGCAGCCACGGCCGCGGGCCGGCAAGGATATGCGCGTGCAGGTGGTAGACCTCCTGCCCGCCCCCCGGCCCGGTATTGATTATGGTCCGGAAACCGGTCTGCCCCCCGGTGTACGCGCAACCCAATTGCTCGGCCAGGCGCGCGACCAATATTGTCATTCTACCAAGCAGCGGCGCATCGTCTTCCGTGCAATGGGACAGTGTTTCAATATGTTTTCGAGGAATGACGAGCACGTGCACGGCAGCTGCCGGCCGCAGATCGTGGAACGCGACGAATTCGTCGTTCTCGAACACCTTTTTGCTCGGCAGTTCACCGCTCGCGATCTTGCAAAAGATACAGTCGGATTGCGTCATATCACGTTTCCAAACAGTCCACCGTCATACCGCCGCCCGCTGTCGCACCGGCAACGGCTTGTTGTCGTTCAGATACAGCCATCCCTTGATGATCCGGTAAAGCACCCAGACGCCGGCGGCAAACCAGATGGCGAAACCGATCATGATCACCATTGTGGCGAAACCCACGCCGCCCCACACTAATCCCCACCAGAAGGTGCGGATCTGCCAGGCGAAATGCGCGGCGTACGGCGTGTGCGCGACATCGTCGCGCTTGATGTAGTTGACGATGACAGCGATCAAGGCCGACACGCCGCCAGTAAACCACAACAACGCATAGAGCGCGTACAACAGATGGGTCAGCGTTCTGAGCGAACGCAGTCGCTGTTCGTCCAGCGGCACACGCTGGAGCGTGCGCACCGCACGCTCGTTGTCATCTAACGGATCATTCATCGCATCGCTCCACAGTACTGCCGCACGGCTCAATCACCATTCTGTTCGCGCTCGCGCCGTTTGCGCAACGCCTTTTCTTCAATGCCCGACAGGCCCTCGCGGCGTTGCAGTTCGGTCAGTACGTCATTGGGCCCGACACCATAATGCGACAACATGATAAGACAATGGAACCACAGGTCGGCCACCTCGTTCACCAGCGTCGCGCTCGAGCCCCCGTGACGCGCATCCTTGGCCGCCATCACGACTTCGGTCGCCTCTTCACCGATCTTTTTCAAAATCGCGTCGTCGCCCTTGTGAAACAGTCGCGCGACATACGAGGCCTCGGGGTCGCCCCCCTTGCGGCCGTCGATCGTCGCCGCCAGCCGCAACAGCACGTCACGCAGAGCATCGTTCGCGTCCCGCGGACTCATGGCGTCAGCCGTCCGCTGCAGCGCAGGTTGAGTATGGTGAATCATGGATAGATGCTTTTCGGATCTTTCAGCACGGGGTCGATCGATATCCATTCTCCGTCGTCCACAGTGCCTTCGAATTTTTGAAAAAAACACGAATGCCGGCCGGTATGGCAGGCCATGCCGGATACCTGCTCGACCTTTAACAGCACAACATCCTCGTCGCAGTCCAGCCGCACTTCGCGCACGTGCTGCACATGGCCGGATTCCTCGCCCTTGAACCACAGCTTGTTACGCGAGCGGGAAAAGTAGACGGCGCGCCCCAGCTCAATGGTCTTAGCTAACGCTTCACGGTTCATCCACGCGAACATCAACACATCGTTGCTCGACGCTTCCTGCGCGATCACCGGCACTAAGCCGTTCGCATCCCATTTCACCTTGTCCAGCCAGTCATTGCCGCCCATTACTGCCTCACTGCAATGCCACGTTCGGCCATGAACCGCTTCACGTCGCCGACCGTGTATTCGCCGTAGTGGAAAATGCTAGCGGCCAGTACCGCGTCCGCATGGCCATCGGTCACCCCATCGGCCAAGTGCTGCAGCGAGCCCACGCCGCCCGAGGCGATGACCGGCACCGACACCACATCCGATACCGCACGCGTGAGCGCCAGATCGAATCCACTCTTGGTACCATCCCGGTCCATGCTAGTCAGCAAGATCTCGCCGGCCCCGAACTGCGCCATCCGGCGCGCCCATTGCACCGCGTCGAGTCCAGTCGCCTTGCGGCCGCCATGCGTAAACACCTCCCAACGCGGCACCTCATGCGAGTCGCCGACCTGCTTCGCGTCGATCGCAACGACGATGCACTGCGAACCGTAGCGCTCGCTCACATCGCGGACGAACTGCGGATTGGCCACCGCGGTGGAATTGACGCTGACTTTGTCGGCGCCTGCGTTGAGCAACCGTCGTACATCCTCGGTGGTACGCACGCCACCGCCGACCGTCAGCGGGATGAACACCTGTGCGGCGACCGACTCGATGATCGGCAGAATCAGGTCGCGCCCGTCGGACGTCGCGGTAATGTCCAGGAACGTGAGTTCGTCAGCCCCCTGCTCGTCGTAGCGCCGCGCGATCTCGACCGGATCGCCGGCATCGCGCAGTTCGACGAAATTGACGCCCTTGACGACCCGTCCGGCGGTCACGTCAAGACACGGAATGATGCGTTTCGGTAAAGCCATGAAAGTAGGTGCTGAAAAGTGAAACGCGTGTGACCAGCGCGCTGGCGGGGCACGGGCAGCCGGCCCGCGGTGCGCGACGCAGCCTCAGGCGCGAGACTCGCGCAGCGAATCGGCAAGGTTCTGCGCGGCCGTGAAATCAAGCTCGCCGGAATAGATCGCGCGCCCACAAATCACACCTTCGATCCCTTCGTCCTCGACGGCGCACAGCGCATCGATGTCGGCCAGATTCGACAGCCCGCCGCTGGCGATCACCGGAATTTTGACCGCCTGCGCGAGACGCACGGTCGCCTCGATGTTGATGCCCTGCAACATGCCGTCGCGGCCGATATCGGTATAGACGATCGCCTCGACGCCGTAATCCTCGAACTTGCGCGCCAGGTCGATCACCTCGTGCCCGGTCAGCTTGCTCCAGCCGTCCGTGGCCACTTTGCCGTCCTTCGCGTCCAGCCCGACGATGATATGGCCGCCGAATGCACTGCACGCATCCCGCAGGAATCCCGGGTTCTTCACCGCGGCCGTGCCGATAATCACATACGACAATCCATCGTCCAGGTACCGCTCGATCGTATTGAGGTCGCGAATCCCGCCACCGAGCTGCACCGGCATCTCCTCACCGACCTCGGCGATGATCGAGCGGATCGCTTCTTCGTTCCTCGGCTTGCCGGCAAACGCGCCGTTTAAGTCGACCAGATGAAGCCGACGCGCACCGTTGTCCACCCAGTGACGGGCCATGGCCGCCGGGTCCTCGGAAAAGACCGTCACCTGGTCCATATCGCCTTGTTTCAGGCGCACACATTGACCGTCCTTGAGGTCGATGGCCGGGATGAGCAACATAACTATCGCGTGTCAGTCTGGGTGAAAAATTCATTGGGCTGCCATCACGTTGCGTTGCGGTGTGACGGCAGGTTTTCGCTAGTTTAGTACAAGTTGTCAGGCGGACCTGGCCGGCGCGCGGCCCAGTGCCGAAGGCTACGCCACCGGACCCGGACCCCGGACCCCGGACCCCGGACC
>NZ_JAHKSP010000021.1:0-93104 GCF_021733735.1 Mycetohabitans sp. B2 | reverse complement strand
TCAGAGTGTGTATAAGAGACAGCCCCGGACCCCGGACCCCGGACCCCGAGCACCGAGCACCGAGCACCGAGCACTAGGCATTGGACACCAGGCTCCGAGCAATCGTCATGGATTCCACTGGGCAAAATTGCGATACAGCTGCAACCCCGCTTCCGCGCTTTTTTCGGGATGGAATTGGGTGGCGAAAATATTATCCCGTGCTACCGCGGACGTAAACGGCGCGCCATACACCGTTTCCCCCACGGTGTCGGACGCACCATCGGGCACCACATAATAGCTGTGTACGAAATAAAAGAAGCTTTGGTCGGCGATACCCTCCCACAGCGGGTGGGGCCGGGTCTGCCGCACCCGGTTCCAGCCCATCTGTGGCACCTTGAAGCGCGAGCCGTCGTCCTGCAGCTTGCCGTCCAGTTGAAAGCGCAGACACTTGCCGGCCAGCACGCCCAGGCCCTTCGTATCGGCCTCCTCGCTCCAGTCGAACAGCATTTGCTCGCCGACACACACGCCCAGGACCGGCTTGGTGCGTGTCGCATCCAGCACCGCGTCCTGCAGCCCCGAGGCAGCCAGCGACGCCATGCAATCGCGCATCGCCCCTTGGCCGGGCAGCACCACGCGGTGCGCGGCGCGCACCTTGTGCACATCGCTGACCACTTGCACATCGGCCTGTGGCGCGGCGCGCAACATCGCCTGCCAAACCGAGCGCAGGTTGCCCATCCCGTAGTCGACAATCGCTATCGAAGTTTTCATGCAGACCCGCTTCTGGTAAACATCCGTCCCAAATTCAAGCGGGTGGCCGCACCGCCCGCCCCGCGCGCTGTTCGCCGGCTACCTGAGTACCGGTAGCCGTGTTTTCCACCCGATCCGCTCGCCGAGCGTGGCCGATACCGCGTTCACGCAGACCACCGATATCGACGCGACGCGTATCGTGCGACTCGTCCCCTCGTGCAACGCCTCTGCGCCACGTTCTGGTTCGCGGTCAGGCTCAAACAAAATGGCAACGCGCGGTTGAGCAACGGTTGCACTTTGCCCTACAAGATGCCCTTGGTCGACGGGATCTGTCCGGCCGCGCGCGCATCGATCTCGGCGGCCATACGCAGCGCCCGGCCGAACGCTTTGAACGCGGTCTCGACCTGATGATGCGCGTTCAGGCCGCGCAGGTTGTCGATATGCAGCGTGACACCGGCATGATTGACAAAGCCGCGGAAAAATTCGATCGTTAGATCGACATCGAAGTTGCCGATCCGCGCGCGCGTGAAGGGGATATGAAACTCCAGCCCCGGGCGTCCAGAAAAATCAATGACGACGCGCGACAATGCTTCGTCCAGCGGTACGTACGCGTGGCCGTAGCGGCGGATGCCCTTGCGCTCGCCGATCGCCTTGGCGATAGCCTGGCCTAGCGTGATGCCGGTGTCCTCGACCGTATGGTGGTCGTCGATGTGCAAATCGCCGCGCGCGTCGACCTCGAGATCGATCAAGCCGTGGCGGGCAATTTGGTCCAGCATGTGGTCAAGAAACGGCACCCCGGTGTTCAGCTTCTGCTGGCCAGTACCGTCCAGATTGACCTTCACTCGGATCTGCGTTTCGCTCGTGTTGCGCACGACTTCCGCAATACGCATGGATGTTCCTGAAAATGGCGGAAAAATTAAACAGCGACTCACACGCGATCAAACCAGCGCATTGCTCAACGCAGCTAGCAATTGTGCATTCTCATCCGGCGTGCTGACCGTGATCCGCACGCACTCAGCCAGCAATGGATGCATTTTACTCACGTTTTTAATCAGAATTCGTGCACCGAGCAGCGCGTCGAACACCGCGGCGGCATCCGGCACGCGCACCAGCAGGAAGTTTCCCGCACTCGGAAACACGTGAGCACCCGGCAACGCGCCGATCGCCTCGGCAAGTCGCGCCCGCTCGGCACGCAATTCAGCGGCCTGCGCATCGAGCACTTCCAGGTGATCGAGCATAAAATCGACCGTCGCCTGCGTCAGCACGTTAGTGTTGTAGGGGGGACGCACCTTGTCGAACTCGTTGATCCAGCCTGGCAAGCCGACCAGATAGCCGAGCCGGATACCGGCCAGGCCCAGCTTGGAGACGGTGCGCATGACCACCACGTTGTCGAACTCGCCGGCCCGCGACATCCAGCTGCGCTGCGCAAACGGTTGATACGCCTCATCGATAACCACCAGCGACCGGTCGGCCGCGCGCACAACCCGCTCGAGATCCGTGTCGTCGAACAGTGTGCCGGTCGGATTGTTCGGATAGGCCAGATAGATCACCGCGGGCTGGTGCGCGGCGACGGCCTCCAGCATCGCGCCCACGTCCAGCGTCAGATCGGCATTCAGCGGCACGCCAACGAATTGCAGCTGCGCGAGCTTGGCCGACATCGCGTACATCACGAAGCCGGGCACCGGCGCCAGGATCTTGGCGCCCGGCTTCGCGCACGCGGTCGCAATCAGGCTGATCAATTCGTCCGAGCCGTTGCCCAGCAGCACGTCGCAATCAGCCGGCACCTGCATCGCGCACTTGAGCTTGTCCAGCAATGCACCGGGCCGCGGCATTGGATAGCGGTTCAACGCGACCTGGGCAAGCCGCTCGCCGAGCCGGTGCGCAAGCGGCCGCGGCAGCGCGTAGGGGTTTTCCATTGCGTCCAGCTTGATCAAGCCGGCGGCATCCGGTACCGGATAGCTCGTCATTGCCAGCACGTCCGGGCGAATGATGTTCTGGGGTATCGTCATAGTCTGGTGTCCAAGCTGTCCCGCCTGCCCGCCCGTGCGGTCAGCCGCCGGCCTTCATCCGATACTCGGCGCTGCGCGCGTGCGCCTGCAGGCCCTCGCCATACGCGAGTTCCGCGGCAATTTCACCGAGCGTCTGCGCCCCTTCGGCGCTCACCTCAATCACGCTCGAGCGCTTCAGAAAGTCATACACGCCCAACGGCGACGAGAAACGCGCGGTCCGGGAAGTCGGCAGCACGTGGTTCGGACCCGCACAATAGTCGCCGAGGCTCTCGCTCGTGTAGCGGCCTAGGAAGATCGCGCCAGCATGGCGAATGTGCTGCACCCATTGATGCGGCTCGAGCGCCGACACCTCCAGGTGCTCCGGCGCGATGTCGTTGGCGATTGCGCATGCCTCGGCCATGTCTCGGACCTTGATCAACGCGCCGCGATCCTGCAGCGAACGGGTGATCACGTCGCGCCGCGGCAGCGTCCCGATCAACTGGTCGATCGCCTCCTCGACGCGCCGGATGAACACGGCGTCCGGACACAACAGGATCGACTGCGCGAGTTCATCGTGCTCGGCCTGCGAAAATAAATCCATCGCGACCCAACGCGGGTCGGTGGTGCCATCGCACAACACCAGAATCTCCGACGGACCCGCGATCATGTCGATGCCGACCGTGCCGAACACCCGTCGCTTGGCGGCGGCAACGTAGGCATTGCCCGGTCCGCAGATCTTGTCCACGGCCGGGATCGTGTCCGTACCGTAGGCGAGTGCGCCGATGGCCTGGGCGCCCCCGATGGTCAACACCCGGTCCACGCCGCCAAGTAGCGCGGCAGCCAGCACAAGGTCATTGGCCATGCCGTCCGGCGTCGGCACCACCATCACGATTTCGCGCACGCCGGCCACGCGCGCCGGAATCGCATTCATCAGCACCGACGACGGGTAGGCGGCCTTGCCGCCGGGCACGTACAAGCCGACGCGGTCCAGCGGCGTGACCTTTTGGCCGAGCACCGTACCATCCGCCTCAGTGTACTGCCAGCTGTGGCTGCCGCATTCGATCTTCTGCTTGTCGTGATACGCGTGCACGCGCGCCGCCGCCGCCTCCAACGCTGCCCGGCATTTGGGCTCCAGCGCGTCCAGTGCCACCTGCAGCCGGGCAGCTGGCAATTCCAGGGACGCAACGCTGTCCACGTCCAGCCGGTCAAAACGCTTCGTGTATTCCAGCACAGCGGCATCGCCGCGTAATTTGACGTCAGCTAAGATCTGCGCGACCGAGCGCTCGATCGCTTCGTCTTCGCTCGCCTCGAATGCGAGCACGGCCGCCAACGCCGGCTTGAAACTAGCATCGGAGGAGTCGAGTTTGCGGATCTTGATCGCCATACGAGTTCCTTGTGTCTCGTGATGCGGGCATCACACGCCGGGCGCCCCGGTATCTGCGCGGTGCTCAGCCACGGCTTGCGCCCCACTCTTGCTGGCGCGCTCGAACGCTTCGAGAATGGGCTTGAGTTGGGTACGCTTGAGTTTGAGCGCAGCCTGGTTGACCACCAGCCGCGACGAGATCTCCATGATCTGCTCGACCTCGACCAAGTTGTTCGCACGCAGCGTGCCGCCGGAGCTGACCAAGTCGACGATCGCATCCGCCAGGCCCACCAGCGGCGCCAATTCCATCGAACCATACAGCTTGATCAGGTCCACGTGCACGCCCTTGGCCGCAAAATGCTCACGCGCACTGCTCACGTACTTCGTGGCCACCCGCAGTCGGGCCCCTTGCCGCACCGCATTCGCGTAGTCAAAACCCTGCGGCACCGCGACCGACAACCTGCAACGGGCAATGTTCAAGTCGATCGGCTGGTACAGTCCGTCGCCGCCATGCTCGAGCAACACGTCCTTGCCGGCCACGCCGAAGTCGGCTGCGCCGTACTCGACGTAGGTCGGCACGTCGGTCGCCCGTACAATGATCACGCGCAAGCCCGGATCCGTGGTGGGCAAAATCAACTTGCGCGACGACTCCGGATCCTCGGTCACCGTGATCCCGGCCGCCGCCAGCAGCGGCAGCGTCTCCTCGAAGATACGGCCCTTGGACAGCGCCAACGTCAACGGCACGCCCGGCCCGACTGCCGGTGCCAACGCGCCCGGCATGCTGGCCGGCGTGCTCATGCAGCCGCTCCGTGGGCCAAGCCGTCCTTCTGCGTGGCATCGTCCGTATTGATCGGTGCAGTCGCGCTGACACGGCTGACATTCGCGCCCAGCGCGCCCAGCTTGATCTCCATGCGGTCGTAGCCACGATCGAGATGATAAATCCGATCGATCAGCGTCTGCCCGTCGGCCACCAGCGCGGCAATGACAAGGCTGGCCGACGCGCGCAGATCCGTGGCCATCACTTTCGCGCCAGACAGCTTGTCCACGCCGGTCACCAGCGCCGTATTACCGTCGATCGTGATGTTCGCACCAAGCCGGTTCAGCTCCTGCACATGCATGAAGCGATTCTCGAAAATCGTCTCCACCACTTGTGACGTCCCGGTCGCTATCGCGTTCAGCGCCATGAACTGCGCCTGCATGTCGGTCGGAAACGCCGGATACTCGGAGGTGCGAAACGATACCGCACGCGCACGGCCTGGCATGCGCAGGCGGATCCAGTCATCGCCGGCCGACACTTGCGCGCCCGCCTCGCGCAACTTATCGATGACCGCCTCCAGGATCAGCGGGGTGACGCCGCGCAGCGTGACGTCGCCACCTGTGGCGGCGGCCGCACACAGGAACGTGCCGGCCTCGATGCGGTCTGGGATCACCGCGTGGCGCGCGCCGTGCAGACGCGGCACACCGTGTACCACGAGCCGGTCCGTACCGATCCCGTCGATTCTCGCGCCCATCGCGACAAGCAGGTTCGCCAAGTCGGTGACCTCCGGTTCGCGCGCCGCGTTTTCCAGCACGGTTTCCCCGTCCGCAAGCACCGCCGCCATCAGCAGATTCTCCGTGCCAGTCACGGTAATCATGTCAGTGATCACGTGCGCGCCCTTCAAGCGGCTTGCCCGCGCATCGATGAAGCCGTGCTCGATCGAGATCTGCGCGCCCATCGCGGTCAATCCCTTGATATGCTGATCGACTGGACGCGCGCCGATCGCGCATCCGCCAGGCAGCGACACTTGTGCATGACCGAAGCGCGCCACTAGAGGTCCGAGCACGAGAATCGACGCACGCATCGTCTTGACCAACTCGTATGGCGCCACCGGCTTGTCGACCTGCGACGCGTCCAGCGTCACGGTGTTGCCATTCACCTCCGAGCGCACCCCCATCTGGCCAAGCAACTTCAACATGGTACGCACGTCCTGCAGGTTCGGCACGTTCTCCAACTGAACCGGCTCCGCGCTCAACAGGCTTGCGCACAAGATCGGCAACGTCGCGTTCTTGGCACCGGACACCGTGATCTCGCCACTGAGGCGGACCCCACCGTCGATCAGCAATTTATCCATTGATTCGCTTCCGCTTTGTGTGGCCGGCGGGCGCGACGCGTGAACCGCCTGGGCCACTGGGGCGTCGTTCGTCACGCCCAGGTTATCTCGTTTAATCCGCACTCGAATCCCGGTTCATCGGTTTTGCCATTCGGCCGGTGTCAACGTCTTCATGCTCAACGCGTGAATCTCCTCGCGCATGCGCTCGCCCAGCGCCGCATAGACGAGCTGGTGCCGTGCAATCCTTTGCTTGCCCTCGAATGCCGAGCTGACGATCGTCGCGAAGAAGTGCTGGCCGTCGCCTTCGATGTCAACGCGCTCGCACGGCAAGCCTGCTTCAATATATCCCTTGACTTGTTCCGGGGTCGGCAACATCGCAAATCCCTCTCAGTATTCTCTCAATTGTGGGTCGCGACGCACGCCAGGCGCGACGCCTCGACCGATTCCCATGCTCAATGGCGCAGCTTATACCCGCTTGCCAGCAAGCGTACCGCCAATGCCGCGACGGCGACGAAAAAACCACCCACCACTGCCAGACTTACAAGCGGCGCCACGTCGGATGCACCGAAGAAGCCGAAGCGAAATCCGTCAATCATGTAGAAGAACGGATTCAGGTGCGATACGTGCCGCCATAGGTCCGGCAAGGTATGCGTTGAATAAAACACGCCCGACAGGAACGTCAATGGCATGATTAGAAAATTCTGAAATGCCGCCAGTTGGTCGAACTTCTCGGCCCAGATCCCGGCGATCAGGCCCAGCGTGCCGAGAATCGCCGCACCAAACACGGCGAACGCGACGATATACAGCGGCGCGCAGAACGACACCGGGATGAACGCAATCGTCACGACGAATACCCCCAGCCCGACAGTCAGGCCACGCACGACCGAGGCCAGCACGTAGGCGCAGAACATCTCCCAGTGCGACAGCGGCGGCAACAGGACGAACACCAGATTGCCGGTGATTTTGGACTGGATCAACGACGACGAACTGTTCGCAAACGCATTTTGCAACACGCTCATCATGACCAGTCCCGGAATGAGGAAGCTCGTGTACTCAACGCCAGGATAGACCTGAACATGCCCCCGCAACGCGTGCCCAAAGATGGTCAAATACAACAGCGCGGTCATCACTGGGGCCAGCACGGTCTGGAAGGCCACCTTCCAGAACCGCAGCACTTCCTTGTAGAACAGCGTCCTGAAGCCGATCATGCCAGCCCCTCCACGGCCTGGGGCGCATTCATGATCTGCACGAACACGTCTTCCAGGTCGGCCTTGCGCACGTCGATCTCGTCAAACCGGCAGCCGGCCGCACGGCATTGCGCAAGAATCGGCTCCACGTCGTCATACGAGTCCAGCCGCAGCAGGTGCTGCCGATCTGCCGGATCGGGCGTGCCGATCTCCAGAGCCCTGATCTGCGCCGGCACCCTGCCTGCGCTCACTCGCACGAACAACTGTAGTCCACTGAAGCGCTGCAGCAACGCACCGGTGCGCTCGAGCGCAACCATCTCGCCGCGACGAAGCATGGCGATGCGGTCGCACAGCGACTCGGCCTCTTCCAGGTAGTGCGTGGTCAACACGATCGTATGCCCCTCGCGGTTAAGCCGCGAGATGAATTTCCACAGTGTCTGGCGCAATTCCACGTCCACGCCCGCGGTCGGCTCGTCCAGCACGATCACCGGCGGCCGATGCACAAGCGCCTGCGCGACCAGCACGCGCCGCTTCATTCCACCGGATAACGCGCGCATGTTGACGTCCGCTTTCTCGGTCAGGTCCAAATTGGCCATCACTTCGTCGATCCAATCGTCGTTGCGGGCTAAACCGAAATAGCCGGACTGGATGCGAAGGCATTCACGTACGGTAAAAAAGGGGTCGAACACCAACTCTTGGGGCACCACGCCAAGCGCGCGCCGTGCGCGCCTGAAGTCCGTCACAACATCGTGACCTCGCACTGCGATCGTTCCCTCGTCCGCGCGCGCCAGACCCGCAAGAATGCTAATCAGCGTCGTCTTGCCTGCGCCGTTGGGACCGAGCAATCCGAAGAACTCGCCCTCCTCGACGGTGAACGACACGCCTTTGAGCGCATGCAAATCGCGATAGCGCTTCTTGACGTTGTGAATTTCTATGGCTGGCATGAGTGTGCGGCGCGACAGCGCCGGCAGGGTTTGCGGGCCCACCTGTGCATGCTTCGCGGGCGGGCAATGGCCTATCGACGGCCTAAAAAACGGTTGATTATAGGCGAAATCGGCGGGTCGCCGCGAGGGGACCGATCGGCCACATGGTCCACGCCGTCACCTGAAACGACGTGACAGCATCAATGTCGGCCGGACGAAACCAGCGCCTGGACGCCGTAGGCCTGGGCCAGGCTAGCCAATCCGTCAGGCAGGTTCAGGATCGAGAACGACGCGGCGCGACGCGCGCGAGCCTCACGTTGCCACGCCAGCAATACCGCCAACGCCGACGAATCGAATTGCTGCAGGCGGGCGCAATCCACGGCGGTCGCGCCGCCAGCGATATGGTTCAGGCCAGCCTTGAGCACGGCGTTCGCCGTCGCGAACGTCAGGGCCTGGCCCGTTTCGAAGGTTGTCACGATGGGCTCTTGGCCGCAGCGGCCGGCGTATTCTTCTGCGATAGGTAGGTGATCAAGCCATCAATCCCATGTTGCTGGATCTGCTCATTGAACTGTTGCTGGTATGTCTGCACGAGCCACGCACCGGCGACATTCAAATCATAGACCCGCCAGCCATACGCGGTCTTCTCCATCCGATAATCGAGCTCGATCGGCTGGCCATTGTTGATCACCGTCGAGCGTACAACGACGTCGGTATCAGTCGGCGCCGCGCGCAGCGGCTGATACCGGATTTCCTGATTGCCGACCTGCGACAGGGCACCGGAATAGGTCCGGATCAGCAGCATCTTGAATTGCTCGACGATTTGTTGCTGCTGTTGCGGCGTCGCGGTGCGCCAGTGCCGCCCCATGACCAGACGCGTCGTCCTCGCGAAGTCGGTGTACGGCAGGATCTTCTGGTTGACGACCTGCGTGATCCGCTCGATGTCGCCGGCTTTGATCGACGAGTCGGCGCGCACGATGCTCAGCACGTCGGTCGTCACCGATTTCACCAGCCCATCCGGTGTGCCCATATCAATGGCCGGCGCTTCGGCAAACGAACCGGTACTGCACGACAGCAGCGTGGCAACGACGGGGATCAGTAAAAATTTTTTCATCAACTCAGTCCTATCGATTATTTCTTTTCGCTATGGTCAACGATCGTCAAATATTGGAGCGAATTGCGCAGTTCGAGTTTCATTCGCCGCGAAGCATGCTCACCTAAACCGAAGATTCGGAATGCTATAGGGACGGCCGGGTGGAATCATCTGCTGGCTTGGCACGTGCGTCTCCGATGCCGGTTGCGCGGCACCAGCCGATGCCGATTGCGCCGCTGCAGCATCCGGCCCGGTCGCGCCGGTCGGCTCCTGCCGTTGGGGGGCCGATGCTCCCTGCACCGCGTCGGGCTGCGGTGCGGCGGCCGGTGCACCTTCTGCGCCAGGCGTCGGTGCGCCATCGTCGCTCGGGCCGGTGTCGGCGTCCGATTCATCATCGTACGCGGGCGGCGGCGGATTGCCATCCGAAATCAGGTACTGACGCCGTTGCAAATGGGCGTTGCGCACGAACGAGTACTTGTCAAGCGCCGCATTGGACAGCAGGTCGGTCGCACCGAGCAACGCCGCGCGCGTGCTAACGATGCGCACACCATAGAGCGTCGTGCGCAGCCAGATCGGACGCATGTAGGCAGTCAGGTCGCCCTGCCAATCGACCAGCAAGCCTGCCGCGTCGCGCACGGTGCTGGGCCCGAGCAGTGGCAGCACGAGGTACGGGCCCGGCGGCACGCCATAGTGGCCCAACGTGACACCGAAGTCCGATTGGTGTTTCGGCAGCCTAGCCTGACTAGCAAAGTCGAACAGCCCACCCAGCCCGAACGTGCTATTGATCGCCACGCGCATGATGTCTTCCGTGCCTGCGGTGATCTTGCCTTGCAACAAATTGTTGGCGGCGATATACACATCGCCGATGTTTGAGAAGAAACTCGACACACGATCGCGGACGAATTGAGGCAACGCCCAGTTATAAGCGCGCGCCACCGGCTTCATCGCCACGCGGTCCAGCGTGTCATTGAATTCGAACATCGTCCGGTTAAATCCTTCCAGCGGGTCTTGCTTCGACGGTGTCTTCACCGCCGCGCAACCGCCCAGCGCCATCGCAGCGGCCGCGACCACGACGGTGGCTCGCATCGTTGTCATGCTGCCTCCCCTCAGTTTGCCGTCGCGCTTGCCGGCGCGACTTGGGTTTGAGATGCGTCAGGGCTGGCCCCGGCGGGCCCGGGCGCCGCCGGGGCCGCCGGGGCGGGTGTGGCAGGTACGGCCGGCTTGCCTGCCCCGGCATCCGCCGCCTTGCTGTACAGGAATTGGCCGATCAGGTTTTCCAGTACGATCGCGGACTGCGTCATCGTAAGCGTGTCGCCATCCTTGAGCAGCTGTTCGTCGCCCCCCGGATCCAGGCCGATGTACTGCTCGCCAAGTAGACCCGAGGTGAGAATCTTGGCCGACGAGTCCTTCGGGAACGTGTACGGCTTAAATACGTCGATTGTGACCAGTGCCTGGTAAGTCTGCGTATCGAACTCAATGCTCTGCACGCGGCCTACCATCACGCCGGCGCTCTTGACCGCCGCGCGCGGCTTCAGTCCACCGATGTTGTCGAACTTCATCTTCACCGAGTAGGTGGATTGAAACGACAGCGAACTCATATTGCCAGCCTTGAGCGCCAGGAACAGCAGCGCAACAAAACCGAGCACCACGAACAAGCCGACCCAGAAGTCCAGAGCGTTTTTCTTCATCGTCATCCCATCGGAATAGCTATTACCGCTGCGTGCTACGCGGGGATCGCGCACGCAGTCGTGCCGGCGCGCCATGGCGCCGGGCCCATCTATCAATTGAACATCAGCGCGGTCAGCAAAAAGTCCAGCCCAAGTACCGCCAGCGATGCGAACACGACCGTCTTGGTCGTCGCGCGCGACACCCCTTCGGGGGTCGGCTTGGCTTCATAGCCTTGGAACAGCGCGACGAAGGTTACCGCGAAGCCGAACACGATGCTCTTGATCACACCGTTGCCGATATCCTGTCGCAGGTCGACGCCCGATTGCATTTGGGACCAAAACGCGCCAGGGTCCACGCCGATCAATACCACACCGACGACATACCCGCCGACGATGCCGACCGCGCTGAAGATCGCCGCCAGGATCGGCATCGCGATTACGCCAGCCCAGAATCGCGGTGCAACGACGACCCGGATCGGGTCCACCGCCATCATTTCCATCGCGGTCAGTTGCTCGCCCGCCTTCATCAGGCCGATCTCCGCGGTCAGCGACGTGCCAGCGCGTCCGGCAAACAGCAGCGCAGTGACCACTGGCCCAAGCTCGCGCACCAGCGACAGCGCGACCAACAGCCCGAGCGCCTGCTCGGAGCCGTAGCGATTCAGCGTGTTGTAGCCCTGCAAGCCCAGCACGAAGCCGACGAACAACCCCGAAACAGCGATGATGACGAGTGAATAATTACCCAGGAAGTGGATCTGCTGGATGACGGTGCGCGGGCGCCGCAGCAATGGGAAGCACTCCGACGCAAGCCGCGCGAACATACGGGCGCCGTAGCCTGTTCGTGAAAGGCCGTCGAGAACGGCGCGGCCGACCGTGGCAATCATGCGCTACTCTCCTGCGCGCGGCACGGCGCCGAGACCGAAGTCCGCCTCCAGCGACGCGCTCGCATAGTGAAAATGAAAGGGACCGTCAGGCGCGCCGTCGATGAACTGCCGCACGCTCGGGTCCTGCGACGCGCGCAACTGCGCGGGCGTGCCCTCGGCGAGCACCCGTCCATTCGCAATGAAATACACGTAGTCCGCGATCGCAAACGACTCCGGCACATCGTGTGTCACGAGGATCGACGTGGCGCCGAGCGCGGTATTGAGGGTGCGAATCAGATTCGCGGTAATACCCAGTGAGATCGGATCAAGTCCCGCGAACGGCTCATCGTACATCATCAGCTCGGGGTCGAGCGCGATCGCCCGGGCCAGCGCGACCCGGCGCGCCATGCCACCCGAGACTTCGGACGGCGCCAAGTCGCGTGCGCCGCGCAAGCCGACCGCGTTGAGTTTCATCAACACGAGATCGCGGATTAGCGCCTCTGGCAAGTCCGTATGCTCGCGCAGCGGGAATGCGACGTTGTCGAATACTGACATGTCGGTAAACAACGCGCCGAACTGGAACAACATGCCCATCCTGCGCCGCGCCGCGTAGACCGCCTGGGGGCCCATTGCACCGACGTCCTCGCCGCGAAACAGTACCTGGCCTCGGTTGGCGCGCACCAGCGCACCGATGAGCCGCAACACTGTCGTCTTGCCGCACCCGGAGCCGCCCATGATCGCAACCACCTGTCCACGCTTGAAACGCATGTTCAGGTTCTGGAGCACGAGCCGCTCAGCACTGTAGCCGAAAGCAACATCGCGAAGCTCAAGCAGGATATCGGAGGCGGTTGGCGGCACGTAGGCGGTCATCAAAAGGCACGGAACGCGGATTATAGGGCCTAAAGCGGATCTGCCGCCTGAAACCCCGACGTGGACTGTGCGCGAGACCGCTTACACGCCACCTTCGCGGCGTAGGGCAATGGCAGGCAAGCCCCGCATTATCGAATAAACCCTCTTTGCAACGCAAAGATTGCTTTTTCGACGTCGTGGGCCTGCGTTACCGCGCGCACGAGCGCGGCACCGCGCACACCGGTGGCCAGCACGTCGTCCAGCGTCTGCAGGTCGATGCCACCGATTGCCACGCAGGGCACCACGCCGTCCAGCAATCGCACGTAGCGCGCGAGTCGCGCAAGCCCTTGCGGCACGCTGGGCATTGCCTTGGTGGTGGTCGGAAACACCGCACCCAGCGCGATATAGCTCGGCTTGAAGTGCAGCGCCACCAAGATCTCGTAGTATCCGTGCGAGGACAGACCCAGCCGCAGCCCCGCGTGTGCCAGCGCACCGATGTCCGCGCGCGACAAATCCTCCTGGCCCAGGTGCACGCCATAGGCGCCTTCGTCCAGCGCCAGTTGCCAGTGGTCGTTGATGAATACGCGTGCGTCGTCATAGCGGCGCCCCGCCGCAACGGCGCGGCGCACGTCGGCCCGCAGCACGGCTAACGCGCGCGGATCCGCCGCATCGCCCGCCCCGTCAACCTTGCGGCGCAGTTGCACAGTACGCACGCCGAGCGCTAGCAGCCGCTCGATCCAGTCGGCCGTCGGCACCACCGGATACAGACCGAGCGCTGCCGGGCACGCGGCGAACGGCTGCACCGGCGCATCAGGCAACCCCAGCACGCGCGGAAAGCGCGACACATCACACGGCCATGGATCCTGCGCATGCTCGTCGCCCTGCCGCCACGCCAGGGCGAGGCACAACGCATCGTGCGGCGCGCAGCCACAATCGAGGAACGCGGCGAATGCCGCGATCCAGTCGTCGCACGGCGCGGCCTCCAACGTGCGGACCACATCACCCTGATGCAACCGCATGGCACGCGCCGACGCGTCCAGCACCGTGGCGCCGGCAGCCACCCAGCGCGCGGTATCGGCCGCATGCGGCTGCACATCGGTCGCCACGATCACGTCACCGGGCCCTGGCTGCGGCGGCGGCACGAGACAGATCCGCACCGGCTGGCTGGCGCGCGGCCAATCACCCAACCGTGCGCGGATCCGCTCGGCCGCCTCCAGCAGTTCATCCGCAGGCGGATAAAAAACCTCGCGCTCCCGCAGGAAGGCGCCGCTCATGCCCGCTCATTCGAGGGCGGGACAGCGGCGCCCTCTGGCGCGCGATAGTCGTCCTGGTGCCAGAATGGCATGCCGACCACCGGCGTACTCGCATGCGCGCTGTCGCGCTCCGGCATCGGCCCAGCCAAGTACGCTTCGCGACCCGCCTCGACCGCACTCGCGAATGCCCGCGCCATCGCCTCGGGCCGCGCCGCCTGCGACACCGCCGTGTTGAGCAGCACGGCGTCAAACCCCCACTCCATCACCTGGCACGCGTGCGACGGCACACCCAGCCCTGCGTCGACGATCAGCGGCACGTCCGTCAGGCGCTCGCGCAGCAGCTTGAGTCCATACGGGTTCACCACCCCCTTGCCGGTGCCAATCGGAGCGCCCCACGGCATCAACGCCTCGCAGCCGACGTCGAGCAGTCGCCGCGCGACAACGAGGTCTTCCGTGCAATACGGCAGCACCTTAAAGCCGTCCCGCACAAGGATGTCGGCCGCCTCGATCAAACCGACCGGATCCGGCTGCAACGTGTAGTCGTCTCCAATCAGCTCAAGCTTGATCCAGTCAGTTTCAAACACTTCGCGGGCCATCTGCGCGGTCGTCACCGCCTCCTTCACGGCATGGCAGCCAGCGGTGTTGGGCAACAGCGCAGCACCCCGACACTTCAGCGCGTCAAAAAACCCAACGTCGGCGTCGCCCTGCGCGGCCAATTGGCGCCGCAGCGCGACGGTGACCATTGCGGGCTGCGCGGCCACGAGCGAGGCTTCGAGCGCATGCAGCGACGGATAGCGCGAAGTGCCGAGCAACAGCCGGCTTGTAAAGGGTTGTCCGTACAGAATCAGCGCGTCGGCGGTGGAATGGGAATGCATCATTGTCTCCGTCAGTTTCAGTGACCCATGGGCCAGATTGTCGGCTCGCGTGGCATGCCGCCGATGCGTCATCCGCCTGCCACGGGTTTTACGACGTCGATCCGGTCACCTTGCGTGAGCGCGCGCGCAGGATGCTGTGCGCGCGGCACGAATTCGCCGTTGATCGCGACCGCGTACGGCGGCACTGCACCATACGAGGCCAGCGCGTCAGCAAGGCGCGCATCATCGGGCAACGAGAAAGGCTGGTTGTTGATTTGGATATCCATGGTTCATGCGTCAGTCAGTCGAGCACGGCTGCAGCGCAGCCGCACGGTAAAGCATCGGCCAGCGCGAGGCGGCACGCCACGCGTCGAAGCCGTCCGAATCGCGCACCTGCGCCTCGAGCAACGCGTGCGCGAGCGCCACAGCTTCGTGCGCCACCTCAGGCGCAATCATATAGCCGTGGCGGTACAGGCCATTGACGCGCAGCACCGACGCGCCATCCCACGACAGCGCGGGGCGATGGTCCGGCAGTGTGGGCCGGCAATGCGCGTTCAGCTCGAGGATCCGGCCCTCGCCGAAGGCGGGATGTAGCGAATAGGCCGCCGACAACAACTCGAGCGCCGAGCGCACGCTCACCGGCGACATGTCCTCGCCTTCGATCTCGGTGGCCCCGATCACATAGTGATCGTCCTGCTTGGGCGCGATATACAACGGATAGCGCGGATGCAGCAGACGCACCGGCCGGCTCAGACCAATGCCCGGCGCATGGACCCGCGCGACTTCGCCCCGCAGCCCGCGCAGACCGGGCCATGCCTGCTTCGCGCCCAGTCCACGGCAATCGATCACCAGACCGGCAGCAGGCAGGGCATCCTCGCGCACGCAGGTATGCCAGTGCGTGTCTACATGCAACTCGTCGAGCGCGGCCCCCAGCGCCGCCAGCAACTGCCGATTATCCAGTTGCCCCTCGCCGGGCAGCAAGCGCGCGTCGTGAAAGCGCATACCAAGCGCCGGCTCGGCTTGCGTGACCTGAGCGCCGTGCAGTGCGACGATGCCATCGTGCAGCATCGTCACGGGCGCGTTCACGCGCACGCGCTGCTCAAACAATGGCCATTCGGCGCGATCGGCCGCATGCCAGACAATCAGCGTGCCGTTGCGCTGGAAGAACACCGGTTGTGGCAGCTGCGGCAGCCATTCGGCCCAGCGCCCGAGCGACGCGGCGCCCAGCTCCACCAGCAACGGCTCGGCATTAGCAGCTTCGGCCAGCGGCGCGAGCATGGCTGCGGCGACCCACGCTGCCGCACTGCGTCCGCTCGACTCGCCTTGCTCATACAGCGCGACGCGATGGCCCGCGCGCGCGAGCCGCCACGCAATAAGACGACCGGACAAGCCGCCGCCCAAGACGGCGACATCGGGCATCGGCGCGGCGTGGCACGCGGTTTCTAAAGAGGGGTCGGATTGGGGCACGGCAATCAAATCCTATGTACGGGAATCGGGGTACAAGGACGAAACCGGCGAGATTCACGTGCGGGAACCTGACCACAGTGGCGCGCCGGCAGACACGTCCGTTCCCTCACGGCAGGACAGAATCGAAAACTTCCCGCGCCGGTATTACCCGGATCGGGTGCAAAGGGACTCTCTCAGCCTGGCACTGCGCGACTCGCCGCGCATCGACTTGCAAACGCACATCAACGTGCAAAGCACCCCTGTTTCGTCTAAGCCCATTAAATCACAAAACCGCCGCCAGCCGCAATTCGTTGCTTTGGCACAATGTCGCGCAATCGCCGCTGCTAAAGCGCGCGCCACCGCATGCCTTAAGCCGGAATTAAGCGGTAGTCGGAACAATCCGCACTGGCACGAGTCAGTCACCGTCGCGTCGTTCGCGTCGTTCGCGTCGTTCGCGTCGTTCGCGTCGTTCGCGTCGTTCGCGTCGTTCGCGTCGTTCGCGTCGTTCGCGTCGTTCGCGTCGTTCGCGACAGTGCAACGCACCGGCGCGCCGGTGAATGGACCGATTTGAGGAACCCTACAGTTGAGGAACCCTATGAGTCAACCCGCATCGGGCAACAACGAACGTATTACCACGTGGAGCCTGATCAAGCCGTATTGGGTGTCGGACGAAAAGTGGATCGCCTGGGGACTGCTCGCGCTCGTGGTCGCGATTAACATGACCATGGTGGCGGTCAACGCGTGGTTCAACACATGGCAGCGCGTGTTCTTCGACTCGATCCAGCAGTACAACTATCCGGTGTTCAAGCACTCGCTGCTGCAATTTACCGCGATCGCGATGGCGATGATCTTGCTCGGCTCGTACCGCACGTACTTCCGGCAGATGCTCGAATTCCGCTGGCGCCAGTGGCTCACCACGCAGTACATGCACGCGTGGCTGTCGGGCCGCGCGTACTATCGAATTGAGCGCGACAAGCTTGCTGATAACCCGGACCAGCGGGTTTCAGTGGACCTACAGGAACTGGCGAGCACGACGCTGGCGCTCTCGCTGGATTTCCTATCCACGTCCGTCACGTTGCTGTGGTTCAGCCATGTCCTGTGGCAGTTGGCCGGCCCACTCAGCTTCACCGTGTTCAGCACCGATGTGACAATACCTGGCTACATGGTGTGGACCGCCCTGCTCTACGCGGTAATCGGCTCGTACATCACGCATCGCGTCAACCATCCGCTCGTGTCGATCAACTACCAACAACAACGGGTCGAAGCGGACTTTCGTTTCTCGTTGATCCGGTTGCGCGAGAATGCGGACCAGATTGCCCTGTACGAAGGCGAGCGCACCGAGGAGAAAGCGCTGCAAGGCGTCTTCGGGCACATTCGCGACAATTGGCGGATGATCATGCGCTATACGCGGCGTCTGAACATTGTCGTGGTCAGCTATTCGCAACTGGCCATCGTGTTCCCGTTCATCGCCGCCGCGCCGAAATACTTCGAGAAGGCGGTCAGCTACGGCGGTTATCAGCAGACAATTGGCGCGTTCGGCACCGTCAGCAACGCGTTCTCATGGTTCATCAGCAGCTATTCGACACTGGCCGCATGGCGCGCCGTGATTAACCGGCTCAAGGAATTCCAGCGCATCATGGCGCAGCCGCAGTTGCTCGAGTCGACGTCGCGGGCCACCGAGCACGGCGGCATTCATATGAGAATGGCCGATACGACGGTACTGCGCGTGCAGGCGCTGCGGCTGTTGCGCCCGGATGGCACGCCGCTGTCGACGATTGGCTCGTTTGTAATCGCGCCCGGCTCGCGGGTGCTCGTACGAGGCGCGTCGGGCTCCGGCAAGAGCACACTGCTGCGTTCGCTGGCCGGCCTGTGGCCATTTGGCAGCGGCACCATCGAGATGCCCGTCAACGCACGCGTGATGTTCGTGCCGCAGAAAAGCTACGTGCCGATCGGCACGCTCAAGGGCGCGCTGTGCTATCCGGCAACGGCCGACGCGTTCACCGACGCGGACTGTGCCGACGTGCTGCGCGCCTGCCGGCTGGGCGAACGAGTCGATCAGCTCAACGTGAGCGACCATTGGGAGCGCGTGCTGTCGCCCGGCGAACAGCAACGCCTGGCAATCGCCCGCGTGCTGTTGCAAAAGCCCGATTTCCTGTTCCTTGACGAGGCGACCAGCGCGCTCGACCTCGATACTGAGGCGGCGCTGTACCACGTGCTGACGCAACGTCTAGCCCACGCGGCAATCGTCAGTGTTGCGCACCGGGAGTCGGTACAAGCGATGCACGATGAGACGATCGAAGTGGTGCGCGATGACTCACGTGCGGCAGCGTGATGACGGCTGTGCCTCGCGCGCGCGCATAGTGCAGTCACGGCAGGCTACGCCCGGCCGGTACCGCTGCGAGCCTCGCGTAGCGTGGCCCGGCCGGCGTCAGCGTACTGCTGACCAACACCAGCGTATCAAAGGTAATCAACGGCGGCACGGGATGCACCCTCTCGAAATCGCGCGTCGACGCAGGCGGATCGCCGCGCAGCCTAGCGAGGGTCAGATGCGGCCGCAACGGCCGCGCAGCGGCGGGCACACCGGCCCGCTCCATCAGCACATCGACGCGAGCCACCCACGCGAGGAACGCCGGCGCGCTGATCAGTTCAAGCGCATACACGCGCGCCCGCTTAGCGCTAGGCAGCATCGCGGCATGCGAGGTGGGCAGCACGTCCGGCACCGGCGTCAGCGTCGGCCATTCGTTGATCAGGCACGCTTCCCCATCCGGCGTCAGCGCGCCAATGAATCGTATGGTCAGGTGAACCTGCTCGCGCGGTATCCATCTGACGCCTGCGATATGGCCGGCGCGCCATGGAGCGCGCCACGCGTCGATTGCATCGAGGGCGCCGGAATCGGGAATCAGTGCGACAAAGCAACGCTGCAGTCTGACATCCATCGACGATTCCTTACGGCAAAGCCGTCCTACTGCACACGGTAGCCGATGACGAAAAAACCGCGACGCATATAAAACGTTGCGGCTCAAACGTTGCGGCTCGTGGGCTCATCGTCGCGCAGCCCGGCTGGACCGGCGCCGGCCCGCGCACAACTTCAATTCAGCGCGGCAGCGCTGAGTCCCCCATCAGGAACGCATCCACCGCGCGCGCGCATTGGCGGCCTTCGCGTATGGCCCAGACCACCAGCGACTGCCCCCGGCGTACGTCGCCGGCAGCAAACACCTTGTCGACCGACGTGTGATACGCGCGCTCGCCGTCGGTGCCGGCCCGCACGTTGCCGCGCTGGTCCTTGTCAACGGCGAACGCATCGAGCATCGCTGCCGCCGGCTGCGTGAAGCCCATCGCAAGCAGCACCAGGTCCGCTTTCATTTCGAACTCGGAGCCGGGCACTTCCTGCATCTTGCCGTCCTTCCACTCGACGCGCGCAGCGATTAGCTTGTCGACCTTGCCGTTGCTGCCCTCGAAACGCTTGGTCGCGACCGACCAATCGCGCTCGCAACCTTCCTCGTGCGATGACGACGTGCGCAGCTTGATCGGCCAGTATGGCCACACGAGAGGCTTGTTCTCCTCGTACGGCGGCTGCGCCAGCAATTCGAACTGCGTGACGCGCTTCGCGCCGTGCCGGTTCGACGTGCCGACGCAGTCCGACCCGGTGTCTCCGCCGCCAATCACGACCACGTGCTTGCCTTTGGCGAGCAACTGATCGGCGAGCTTGTCGCCGGCGTTGACTCGGTTCTGCTGCGGCAGGAACTCCATCGCGAAATGGATGCCGGCCAACTCGCGGCCCGGCACCGGCAAGTCACGCGGCGTTTCGGCACCGCCCGCCATCACAATTGCGTCGAACTGTTCGCGCAATTCGTTTGGCGACAGAGTTTCCTTCGCCGCATGGTTGATCGACGGCGGCAAGGGCTCCTTGCCGATGAACACGCCGGTACGAAACGTCACGCCTTCGGCCTCCATCTGGCGCATGCGGCGATCGATCTGCCATTTCTCCAGTTTGAAGTCGGGGATGCCGTAGCGCAGCAGGCCGCCGATCCGGTCGTTTTTCTCGAACACCGTCACCTCATGGCCGGCTCGCGCCAGCTGCTGCGCGGCGGCCAGCCCGGCAGGCCCGGACCCCACCACTGCGACCTTCTTACCGGTCTTCAGCTTGGGCACTTGGGGCGCGACCCATCCTTCGTTCCACGCCTTGTCGATAATCGCGCGCTCGATCGATTTGATGCCCACCGCATCGCTATTGATATTCAGCGTGCAGGCGGCCTCGCACGGCGCGGGACAGATCCTGCCGGTGAATTCCGGAAAATTGTTCGTCGAGTGCAGCACGTCGATCGCCTGCTTCCAGTCCTGTTGAAACACAAGGTCGTTGAAGTCCGGGATGATGTTATTCACCGGACAGCCATTGTTGCAAAACGGAATACCGCAATCCATGCAGCGTGCGCCCTGGATCTTTGCGTCCTCATCGGTCAGCGCATGCGTGAATTCCTTCCAGTGCTTCACACGCTCCAGTGGTCGTTCATACGCCTCGTGGCAGCGTTCATATTCGAGAAAACCGGTTGCCTTGCCCATGAGCTTCTCTTAACCAATGCATATTGAGGGGAGCAGCCCGCTACACCGCGGCGGGACTATCGTGCGTTTGCTTGCCGGCGCCTCCAAAGTCGCGTCGATGCGCGAGCCATCAGGCCGCTAGGCTCGGCGCGCTCGCCGCCTTCTTCTTGGCGCCGATCTCGGCCAACGCACGCTTGTACTCGGTTGGGAACACCTTGACGAACTGACGCCGCGACGTATCCCAGTTCTCGAGCAGCGCCTTAGCGCGCGGCGATCCGGTGAACTGCAAGTGGCGCTCGATCAGCCCCTTGAGCAACGCCTCGTCGGTCTGGCCCTGATGCCACAACGCCGAATCAACCGTGCACTCCTGCTCGGCCTGCTGCAGCACCGGCTCAAGCGCGACCATCGCCTTATTGCACCGGGTCGCGAACGTGTTGTCCGGATCAAACACGTACGCGACGCCTCCCGACATGCCAGCCGCGAAGTTGCGGCCGGTCTCGCCGAGCACGACGACGGTGCCACCGGTCATGTACTCGCAACCGTGGTCGCCGGTGCCCTCAACGACCGCCGTCGCGCCGGAGTTACGCACGCAGAAACGCTCGCCCGCGACGCCCCGGAAGTACGCCTCGCCCTCGATCGCCCCATACATGACGGTGTTGCCGCAAATGATGTTTTCTTCCGACTTGCCGCGGAAGTCATTGGTCGGACGCACGATGATGCGTCCACCCGAGAGCCCCTTGCCCACATAGTCGTTACCGTCGCCGACCAAGTCCAGCGTGATGCCGTGCGCCAGGAACGCGCCGAAACTTTGCCCCGCTGTCCCCTTAAATTGGATGTGGATCGTGTCGTCCGGCAGGCCATCGTGCCCATACTTGCGCGCGATCACCCCCGAGAGCATCGCGCCGACCGTGCGATTCACGTTGCGCACCGGCTGGATAAACGACACATGCTCGCCTCTGTCGATCGCCGCCTTCGCCTTGTCGATCAACACATGATCCAATGCCCGATCCAAGCCATGGTCCTGCGTATCGACGTGTCGGCGCGCCACCTCAGCGTCTGTTTCAGGCACATGGAAGATCCGCGAGAAATCGAGCCCGCGCGCCTTCCAATGCTCGATGCCCTTTCTCGTGTCGAGCAAGTCGGCCCGCCCGACCAGTTCGTCAAAGCGGCGCATCCCGAGTTGCGCCATGATTTCGCGCACTTCCTCGGCCACGAAGAAAAAGAAGTTCACCACGTGCTCGGGCTGGCCCTGGAACTTCGCGCGCAGCATCGGGTCCTGCGTCGCGACGCCCACGGGGCACGTGTTTAGATGGCACTTGCGCATCATGATGCAGCCTTCGACGACCAACGGCGCTGTCGCAAAGCCGAACTCGTCGGCGCCCAACAGCGCGCCGATCACAACGTCGCGCCCGGTCTTCATCTGCCCGTCAGCCTGCACGCGGATCCGGCCGCGCAACTTGTTGAGCACCAGCGTCTGCTGCGTCTCGGCCAGGCCCAACTCCCATGGCGTGCCGGCGTGCTTGATCGACGACAGCGGCGATGCGCCCGTGCCGCCATCGTGGCCCGCGATCACGACGTGGTCGGCCTTGGCCTTGGCCACGCCCGCTGCCACCGTGCCCACGCCGACTTCAGAGACGAGCTTCACCGATACGCCGGCACTCGGGTTGGCGTTCTTCAGGTCGTGGATCAGCTGCGCGAGGTCCTCGATCGAATAGATATCGTGGTGCGGCGGCGGGGAAATCAGGCCGACGCCTGGCACGGAATAGCGCAGCTTGCCGATGTACTCCGACACCTTGTGTCCGGGCAGCTGGCCCCCTTCGCCCGGCTTGGCGCCCTGAGCCATCTTGATCTGGATCTGGTCGGCCGAACTCAGGTACTCGGCGGTCACGCCGAAACGGCCCGATGCGACCTGCTTGATCTTCGAGCGCAGCGAATCGCCGTCGCGCAACGCAATATCGACGACGACCGCCTCTTCACCCATGATCGAGCCGAGCGTATCCCCGTTTTTGATCGGGATGCCACGCAGCTCATTGCGGTAACGGCGCTCGTCCTCGCCGCCTTCGCCGGTGTTGGACTTGCCACCGATGCGGTTCATCGCGATCGCCAGCGTCGCATGTGCCTCGGTACTGATCGAGCCCAGTGACATCGCACCGGTTGCAAAGCGCTTGACGATCTCCTTAGCCGGCTCGACTTCATCAAGCGCAATGGCTTTGGCCGGATCGACCTTGAACTCGAACAGGCCACGCAACGTCATATGACGGCGAGTCTGGTCGTTGATGATGTGCGCGTACGCCTTGTAGGTCTGGTACGAGTTGCTACGTGCCGAATGCTGCAGCTTTGCAATCGCATCGGGCGTCCACATGTGGTCTTCGCCACGCACGCGGTACGCGTACTCACCGCCGGCGTCAAGCATCGTCGCCAGGACCGGGTTGTCGCCGAAAGCATCGCGATGCAGGCGGATCGCCTCTTGCGCCACGTCGAACAAACCAATGCCGCCAACGTTGGATGCGGTGCCCTTGAAGTACTTGGCGACCAGTTCGCTGGACAAGCCCACCGCCTCGAAGATCTGCGCGCCGGTGTACGACATGTAGGTTGAGATGCCCATCTTCGACATGACCTTCTGCAGGCCCTTGCCGACCGCCTTCGTGAAGTTTTGAATAGCCTTGTCTGCCGACAGCGCACCCGGCAGGCCGTTGGACATCGCCACCAGCGTCTCGAGCGCCAGATAAGGGTGCACCGCCTCGGCGCCATAGCCGGCGAGCAGCGCGAAGTGATGAACCTCGCGCGCGGAACCGGTCTCGACCACCAGGCCCGTGCTCGTGCGCAACCCATGCGCCACCAGGTGGCTATGAATCGCCGAGGTCGCGAGCAACGCCGGGATCGCGACATTGTCCCGGTCGGTCTTGCGATCCGATACGATCAAAATGTTGTAGCCGGAGCGCACAGCATCGACTGCCTCAGCACACAGCGACGCCAGGCGCGCCTCGATACCGGCCTTGCCCCACGCGACCGGATAGCAAATAGTCAATTCGTAAGAACTGAACTTGCCGCCGGTGTACTCGCCGATTGCGCGGATCTTTGCGATATCCTTGAAGTCGAGCACTGGCTGCGATACTTCTAGCCGCATCGGCGGGTTGATGTTGTTCGTATCGAGCAGGTTCGGCTTCGGTCCGATGAACGATACCAATGACATCACTAGGTTCTCGCGAATTGGGTCAATCGGCGGATTCGTGACCTGCGCGAACAACTGCTTGAAGTAGTGGTACAGCGTCTTGTTCTTGTTCGACATCACCGCGAGTGGCGAGTCATTGCCCATCGAGCCGATCGCCTCTTCGCCGGCTTGCGCCATCGGCGCCATCAGAAACTTGATGTCCTCCTGCGTGTAGCCGAACGCCTGCTGCCGGTCCAGCAACGCCGGCGCGGCCTGCGGCTCAGCCACCACCGCGACGTCCTGCGGCTTCGGCTCGATTTCGTCCAACTTGATGCGCACCGCGTCGATCCAGCTCTTGTACGGCTTCGCGTTCGCTAAATTGTCCTTCAGTTCCTTATCATCGATGATGCGGCCGTGCTCCATGTCGATAAGAAACATCTTGCCCGGCTGCAGGCGCCACTTCTTAACGATCTTGGACTCGGGAATCGGCAGCACGCCCGCCTCGGACGCCATGATCACCATGTCATCGTCGGTGATGAGGTAGCGCGCCGGACGCAAGCCGTTGCGATCCAGTGTCGCGCCGATCTGGCGACCGTCGGTGAACGCGATCGCCGCCGGACCGTCCCACGGCTCCATCATCGCCGCGTGATATTCGTAGAACGCACGGCGGTTCTCATCCATCAGCGCGTGCTGCTCCCACGCCTCCGGAATCATCATCATCACCGCGTGAGCCAGCGGATAGCCCGCCATCACCAGCAATTCAAGGCAGTTGTCAAACGAGGCCGTATCGGACTGGCCCGGGTAGATTAGCGGCCACAGCTTGTGCAGATCATCGCCGAGCACGTGGCTCGCGATGGCCCCGGTGCGCGCGTTCAGCCAGTTGACGTTGCCTTTGACCGTGTTGATTTCGCCGTTGTGCGCGATCAACCGGTACGGGTGCGCCAACTCCCACGCCGGGAACGTATTGGTCGAGAAACGCTGGTGCACCAACGCAAGCGCCGACATGACTCGCGCGTCTTGCAAGTCGCGATAGTAGATCCCCACCTGCTTCGCGAGCAGCAGCCCCTTGTAGACAACCGTGCGCGCCGACATCGACGGCACGAAATACTCCTTGCCATGCTTGAGCTTGAGCGCCTGGATACGGTGGCTGGCCGTCTTGCGGATCACGTACAGCTTGCGCTCGAGCGCGTCGGTGACCATGATGTCCTTGCCGCGACCGATGAAAATCTGGCGAATCACCGGCTCGCTGGCCTTCACCATCGGAGACATGTCCATCGTGCCATCGACTGGCACGTCGCGCCAGCCGAGTACCACTTGTCCCTCGGCTTTGACCGTGCGCTCGAGTTCCTGCTCGCACGCCAGGCGCGATGCGTGCTCCTTAGGCAGAAAAATCATGCCAACGCCGTACTCGCCCAACGGCGGCAACGTCACACCCTGCCGCGCCATCTCCTCGCGATAGAACGCATCCGGAATTTGGATCAAGATGCCGGCGCCGTCGCCCATCAGCGGATCCGCGCCCACCGCGCCGCGGTGATCCAGGTTATCGAGAATTTTCAGGCCCTGCTCCACGATTGCATGGCTTTTGCGGCCCTTGATGTGCGCGACAAAACCGACGCCACACGCGTCATGTTCGTTTTCTGGCGCGTACAAGCCTTGTGCTTCGGGCAAGCCCTGGCCGACGACGGTCGATTGTGTTGCGTCTTTCATAGGGACACCGTAATTGTGATTGGGTGCAAACGGCCTGGAAAACTCGCGCTTAAACGCTGCGTCGCGGGCGCTGCAAAGTCTTCAGCGCATGTCGCGCTGGATCAAACAGCAGTCGCAACTGGTGAACACGGAAACGATAAATCAGCTGGAAATTCGGAATATACGCGACGAATCAATAGGATGCCAAGAAAAATCGATTGATATGTCCCCCATAATATTTATCACTATTTTTTGTCCCTAAAAATTGGTTCCATATCAATGGAAGGGGTGTGCAAAGAGTACCCCTGGCGTGCCTGCTTTACACGATCAAGACGGCGTCCATGGCAATCGAAACGCACCACGCTTGCCCAGTCCGTTTCGTACTCGATGCATCATTGCGGAGGCCCGTGCGTCACGCGGCCGGCCCTGGGCTACCATGCCGCCCGATGAGGAACTTCCGCAGGGGTGGCTGCCCAATGCAGGGGGTTGGAGAGAGATGCTGGAGAGAGATGCTGGAGAGAGATGCTGGAGAGAGATGCTGGAGAGGGAATGCCGGAGAGGGAATGCCGGAGAGGGAATGCCGGAGAGGGAATGCCGGAGAGGGAATGCCGGAGGGAGCGACTTCTCGATGTGGACCGCCCTATGTAGGCCACCCGATGTAGGACCGCCCGACAGGGGGACTACTCGATATGGAGATATCGAATGTAACGCCGCCAGGGAAGCCACCGGTAGCCAATAAGGGGGTTCGGTGGGGCCGCCGCTGACAGGGATGTCCTACGTTGAAGTGGGATGATCGGTTTCCGAATCGCCATTGGTCGGTCCCTCCCCCGATGCCCGTGCCGAAGCGCCATCGCCCCTCGTGCCCGTGTCAGCGGCATCAAGGCCAGTCGTGGCCCGCCCCGCCTGCACACTCTGTGCGGACGGATCATTGCCCGGCCCTGCCTCACCTGAGCGGCCTGCCTCCGACGACGGCACATCGCCTGACGGGCGCGCAGCAGCCGAGGCATCGCCTTCGGCCTCTGCACCAGGCGACTGCACACCGGCCGGCCCCTGATCATCGTCGGCCCGCGTCTTGCGAGGACGCCCACGCGGCAATGGCGACACGCGGCGGTTCGCCTGCCGGGCCGCCCAGTCGCGCCAACTTTCGCTTCCCAACACCCAGCCCTTGAGCGTGGCCTGCTGCAGTTCATTGACCGCATTTTCATCCAACGCTTGCTCACACAACTCTTTATAGGCGTGCTGGCGCTCGAACGGCGTATTGCCCAGCGCCCAATACAACGGATGATCGGTAATCAGCGGATCGAGTGCGAGGCCAACATGGTGTCGATAGCTAGACCACTGATACGCATCGACAGAAGAAACGAGGCGCTCGCGCACCGGACTAAGCTCCACCAGCCGGCTGCCCAGCATGAAATACCGGTCTGCTTCGATCACCGTGGCACGGTAGCGCCCTTCCCACAGCGTACCGCGTCGTCCATAGCGACGGTTGAAGTGCGCGACGTAGCGCCTACCCACGGCCTGCATCGCCTTGGGAAGACTGGACTCCTCGCGCGGCGTCGCCAGCAACTGCACCGCCGACGGCATCAGGACGTACGCGTGGACCGCAAGCCGGTGGTCGCGTGATGCCGTTTTCAAGCACTCGACAAACAGCGCATAATCCTCGTCATCGACGAAAGCAGGCTGATGATCGATGCCTCGCAGAATCACGTGCTGCGGCTGGTCGGGGACATAAAGACGTGCTAACCGGGCCATTGCAGGAATTTCCGTTTAGATCACATTTAAAGTATATCCGCAGGAGTCAATCATCCCGCGGCACTCGCGCACGACGCGGCGTGCAAAGCCAACTGCGTCCCAGCTTTAGGGAAAATGCTTAATGCAAGACTATGGCTCGTTTGAAACGTTGTCTGCATAATGGGCAAGCTTTAAAAAAATGGAGAAGCACAGTGCAATTAATACGCGTCATCAAGGCCATCCCGAGGTTCGCGGCCATCGCCTGCTGCTTCAACCAGGCACATGCTCAAACGGCTGGCAGCGTCTACATGGCAGCCGGATGGTTCCATCTAGCGCCGCAAGACAGCAGCGACGTACTGAGAACCACGAACATCGGCGGCTCCCCCGTCAATATTGCGGTCCCTGGGTCGAGCGCCAGTATCGGCTCCTCCAATACTCTCGGCTTCTCCACAGGGTACTTCATCACCGACAACTTCGTCGTCCAAGCCGATGCGGGCATTCCGCCCAAATTCGACCTGCGCGGCGGCGGCACTCTCGCCTCGTACGGCAAACTCGGAGAGGCGCGACAATGGAGTCCTGCGCTCATCTTCAAATACTACTTCCGCAATGCGGATGCTACGTTTCGTCCGTTCGTCGGAATCGGCGTGAGCTATATCTGGTTCACCAACGCGCGGATCAAGAATCCGACGTTCGTGTCACAGCAGTTGCATGGTCCGGCCTCTGTGGACGTAGACAGCGCCTGGGCCCCGGTGTTCAACGCCGGTTTCGCGTACAACTTCAACAAGCACATTTTCGCCAGCTTTTCCGTGTCGTTCCTTCCATTCTCAACCGATGCTAAGCTGCATACCGTCGCGCTAACACCGGTCGGCATGCGTAACGTCACGAGCCACGCGCACATCAAGCTGAATCCGCTCGTCACGCTTCTAAACGTCGGTTACCGCTTCTGACACCCGACGCGCCGGGGAGCTGCCGTGCTAGCCTCTTCCGTGCCGAGAGCAGCGCTTGCAGCTGTACCGCCCGCTTTGGCCCATGCAATACGAGCCTGCATGGCACCTGTCTTGCCCCGCGCGTCGTTTAACTGCGTGACACCGCCTTAGCTCGCGCGCCGTCTACTTTCGTGACGCCCGCCTTGGCCAGCAGCGCAGCTATCGCCAGCCTTGACCGGCACGACGCCAACAATCTCCGGGTTGGCCTGCAATGTGCTTTACTATGGCGGCACCGACAGCCGCATTGCGCAGTGCCACCGCCATCGAGAACCAAATTGCGGATTGCAGGACCAACCTGAAGCGGCACGTTGACGCTCGCATGCCGCACTGCCGCTGTTTAGTGGTTCCACGCACGTCGCGTGCCACAACAAGTTGTTTTTTTGCAACACCGTCGAACATTCGACAATACTGGAGGAAGCTGTAATGGCAAATTTGGAAAATACCCGCCAGGCGCTAGGGGATTCGTTCGACAGGGCCGGCCGCCGCGCGCGGCGTATCGCACACCATGGGCGCCATGCCGTGCAGGACGTCGGCACCGAAGTACGTGAGCTGTTGTCCGAATTGGAAAATACGCTAACTGACAGTACTCAAGCCGATGCCGAGGTTTTGCGCCAGCAATTGCGGGACAAGATCGAAGCTGCGCGCTCGCGCTTGGAGGATACCCAAGAGAACGTAAAACGCCGCGCGCAGGCTGCCTGGGGCGATGCGGACGAATATGTCCATGAGCGTCCATGGCAGGCCGTCGCTGCAGCCGCCGGCGCGGCGTTACTGCTGGGCTTGTTGCTGGGCCGCGCTTAACGACGCCCCGCGCCGAGACGCGGCGCACATGCCTAGCGCCGGTCTGCGGCGCCCCGAACTATCCTGTGTGTGTCACGACAGCGTCCGAGGCTGTTGAGCCGGCTTTGACCCAGGGTTCCTCGCCCGCCGCGCCGTTAGCGGCGCGGCATCGCGACACTGACGCGGCACCACATTGACGGACCGATATTTCCACCGCTGGGCGGCGTACCCTTCGCGGGACCAAACGTCTTATTTAGTACAGCATCCTCCCACGGTGCACGAATTACCGACTCGCCGTAGAGGACTTACCATGCATAGCGTGGCGCAAACGCGTCACCCTAGCCAAAGAAGTCCGCGCCGATCAAGTCGATGCGGTCTGTGCAGATCGTATCGACTCCCCACTCGACAAGTTCGCGGGCGCGTTCCGGCGTATTGACGGTGTAGGCCAGGACACGCAAGCCGGCTTCGCTGATCTGCGCAATACGCGCGGCGGTCAACTGGCGGTGGTCCACGTGCAATGAGACGCAGCCGAGCGCACGGGCGTGCTCGCGCCAGTTCACCGGCACGGCACCGACCAGCCAGCCGCGAGGCAGATGCGCCGCCGCGTCGCGCGCGCCGCACAGCGCCTCGAGGGAAAACGACGACAGCAGCGCCGGCGGCGTGGTGCCCTTCCACCATCGCGCCACTTCACCTGCCACAATGTGCCCGGTCAAGGTTTCGCGTCCCGGACACGGTTTGATTTCGACGTTGACGGCCAGGCCGAGCGCGCTACAGCACTCGCTTGCCTGCTGCAGCGTCGGCATCCATTCACCACTGAAGCGCCCATCGAACCAGCTGCCGGCATCCAACCGGGTAATCGCTGCGTACTGTTTGCGCGCAGCAGCACCCCAGCCATCGCTGGTCCGATTCACTGTATCGTCGTGCAGCAGGAATGCCACCTCGTCGGCGGACAACTTGGCATCGAACTCAACCATCTTGAGCCCCAGCTTTGCGCCGACGTGGATTGCCGCTAATGTATTTTCCGGCGCCAGCGTACCGCCACCCCGGTGTGCGACCACGCGCGGATAAGGCCAATTAACCACCTTGTATTCCTCGTTTGAATGAAGGTAGAAGCAGCGCAAATCGACGCGCAGGGAAAGCAAGCGTGGGCGTTTAGCCGTCGTCGATAACGAACAGGCGGCGATATTCTTTCAGCGCATACCGATCCGTCATCCCGGCGATGTAATGCGCTATGAGTCTAGCCTGCGTCGCCGAATCATCGCATTGGTAATCGGGTGGCAGCAAGCGCGGATCGTCCCGGAACGCATCGAACAACCCCACAACCACGCGACGCGCCTTGTTCGCCATGCGCATCACACGATAATGGCGATACAGGTTGTGGAACAGGAACTGTTTGAGTTCGCGCGCTTGCGCCGCGACCGCGTCACTGTGCGCGACCAACGGCGCCGATGCGCGAACCGCATCGACCGAGTCTGGCGCCGCCATCGCCAGGCGTTCAGCCGTCGCACCGATCAAATCGACGATCAACGTATTGATGATCCGCCGTATCGTCTCGTGGATCAGCCGCCGCCCCTCCAGTGTCGGATGGACTTGCCTCACCAATGCATGATGCACACGCCACAGTTCGACCGCATCGAGTTGCTCCAGGGTCAGCAGTCCCGAGCGCAACCCATCGTCGATATCATGATTGTTGTACGCGATTTCGTCGGCAAGATTGGCAATCTGCGCCTCGATGGAAGGCTGGCGCCCGTGCAGAAAGCGTTCACCGAGCTCGCCCAGGCGCCGCGCATTGTCACGCGAGCAGTGCTTCAAGATGCCCTCGCGGGTCTCAAAGCACAGATTCAGGCCGTTGAATCCTCCATAGTGCTCCTCCAATTCATCGACCACCGCCAGACTTTGCAAGTTATGCTCGAATCCACCGAACTCGTGCATGCATTCGTTCAGCGCATCCTGCCCGGCATGGCCAAACGGCGTATGCCCAAGATCGTGCGCCAACGAGATCGCCTCGACCAGGTCCTCGTTGACGCGCAGGTTGCGCGCCACCGAACGCGCGATCTGCGCGACTTCCAGGCTGTGGGTCAGTCGCGTGCGGAACAGGTCGCCCTCGTGATTGACGAACACCTGCGTTTTGTATTCGAGGCGCCGGAACGCCGTCGAGTGGATAATACGGTCCCGATCGCGCTGGAACTCGGTCCGGGAATCGGGCGCGGGTTCCGGATGGCGGCGCCCACGGCACAGCCGTGAAGACACCGCATACGGCGCCAGATGATCTTCGAGATCGCACGGCATCATATGTCGACATTGACCTTCGAACGCACTCTTCACTTACCGATACTCCTTAAGCAACGACTGCGGCCGCCCTGCTTCAGCCGTCCGAACACCGGGGCGTGAACTCAGACGCTCGCCGCCAGTGTCGCGCGCACCTCAGCATCGGGCGCACCGGTGATCAGCGTGTCACCGATTCGCTTCAACAAAATGAACTTTATCGTACCGCTGTGCGCCTTCTTGTCGAGCTGCATCAGTTCGACATACCGATCCGTGCCAAGTGCCGGCGCGCGCGTGGGCAAGTGCGCTGCGCCGATCAATCGGACCAGTCGCTCGCGCGTGGCCTCGTCCAGCAGGCCAAGCCGTACCGACAGGTCCGCGGCCATCACCATCCCACAACCGACCGCCTCGCCATGTAGCCACTGGCCATACCCGAGGCCGGCCTCGATCGCATGACCGAACGTATGGCCGAAATTCAGTATCGCGCGCAAACCTGCCTCGCGCTCGTCGGCGGCGACCACCTTCGCTTTCAACTCGCAGGAGCGCTTGACCGCCCATGCCAGCGCCGATGCATCACAACGGTTCAGCGCGTCGATATTCGCTTCGATCCAGTCAAAGAACACCGGATCCGCGATAGCCGCTGTCTTAATGACTTCGGCGAGGCCGGCGGCACGCTCACGCTGCGGCAGCGTATCCAGCGTGCCGATGTCGGCGATCACCGCTTGCGGCTGGTAGAACGCACCGATCATGTTCTTGCCGAGCGGATGATTGATGCCGGTCTTGCCACCAACCGACGAATCGACCTGGGACAGCAGCGTGGTCGGCACTTGAATGAACGGCACACCCCGCATGTAGCATGCGGCGGCAAAGCCGGTCATGTCGCCGATGACACCGCCGCCCAGCGCGACCAGCGTCACCTTGCGGTCTGCATGCTGACCCAGCAACGCATCGAATATCTGGTTCAGCGTTTGCCAGTTCTTGTGCGCTTCGCCATCAGGCAGCACGATTGTCTGCACGCGCTTGCCGGCGCGCTCAAGCGCTGCCCGTACCCGCGTGCCGTACAGTGGCTCGACCGTGGTATTGGTCACGATGGCCACGCAGGTGCCGCGAATATGCGGCGCGAACAACGCTTCCTGGTCGATCAAGTCCGCACCAATATGGATCGAGTAGGCGCGCTCGCCCAGTGCGACCTCGACATGGATCATACGGGGCGGCTTAACAAGCATTGTCATGGGGCGGCAGGGCATCCTGCGGTGCATCGCAGTCGGGCTGCGGGCGGATGCCGATCATTTCCAGTTGCATAAGTACCATATTGACAAGACCATTGACGGTGGGCCGTCCGGTTTCAATCACAAAATGGGCGCATTCACGATACAGCGGATCCCGCAACGCGAACAGCGATTCCAGCTTGCCGCGCGGATCGTCGGTTTGCAGCAGCGGCCGATTCTTGTCGCGACGGGTACGCAGCCACAAGTCATGTGGCGTGGCGCGCAAATAAATGACAATGCCGCGCGCATGCAGCCACTCACGGTTTTGGGGCCGCATCACTGCACCGCCGCCCGTCGCAAGGACCAGACCTGGACGGCGCGTCAACTCGTCAATGATCGCCGATTCCCGGTGGCGGAAGCCATCCTCCCCCTCATGCTCGAATATCACAGGAATGCGCGCGCCCGTACGGACTTCGATTTCGTGGTCAGAATCGACGAAGGGGCGTGCGAGGCGACGGGCGACAGCACGACCGACCGTCGTCTTTCCCGCCCCCATCAATCCGATGAAAAAAACGCTGGCGTTTGCCGTCGCGTCGAGCAACTGTGTCATTGACATGAATCTACTGGTCCGTCGTGCAGCTTAATTGCAAACGTCGTGGTTTGTCGAGGCCGCAGCGCAGTACCTCTGTACTTGTGGAACCGGGACACGCATCGCGACGGCGACGCGGACGGTTTGCGCATCACTCCTCATGCTGCCCCTCGGTTTCGTGTGCGTCCAGCTCGGCGGACTGTGACGGATCCGCCTCGGCAGGCCATCGTGAAGGCTGTAATGAGTTCGCTTCGGTTGGCTGCAACGGGCCCGTTTCAGCAGGTTGCGGCGGGCCAGCGTCGGCTCCCCGTGAAGGATCCGCTTCGGCACCCTGCAACGGATCCACTTCGGCACTTTGCAAAGGATCCGCTTCGGCAAGCCGACGCTGGCCCGCTTCGGCGCCGCCGGGCCGTGGTGTGGCGCCACCAAGGTCCTGATGTCGCGCCCCGGGCGCAGTTGCCTGCAGTCCAGTAACGACCGTGGGAGTAATCAATATGATTAACTCACTGTGACGGTCACTTCGGATCCGATGCCGGAACAAAGCGCCGATCAGCGGGATATCACCCAGGATGGGCACGCGGGCCTCATCTTGCCGATCGTCCTGGGAATAAATACCGCCGATGGCGACCGTGCCGCCGTTTTCGACCTCCACGCTCGTTTGCACCCGCTTCGTATGGATCGCCGGCCCATGCAACGTCTCAGAGCCAACACTGTCTTTAACAATGTCGAGGTCCAGTATCACATGTCCGCGAGGCGTGATGCGCGGCTCGACTTCGAGCTTGAGCGTCGCGCGCCGGAATTGTACCGCGCTGCTCCGCTGGGTACGGGTCTGGTACGGTACTTCGGCTCCCTGCTCGACCACGGCTTTGAACCGATCCGCGGTGATCACGCGCGGGCTTGATACCACGCGGCCGCGCCCTTGCATCTCCAGTGCATTGAGTTCGATATCGAGCAGCCTCGATACCGACGCGCTCAGCAGCCCAATGCCCGCGCTAGCCGGCGCAAACCCGGAAAGCGGAGCCGCCAATAGATCGACCATCGGCCCCCGCAGTCCCGCCCCGGTGTTACCCTGAGACGCCATCTCGCCACTGGATGTCGGGCTATCGCCGCCGTCGCGCTTGAGCATCGCAACTCGTGCACCCAGCGCGCGGGAAAATCCATCATCCGCCTCAACGATCCGCGCCTCGATCAACACCTGCCGGGTCGGCCGGTCGATTGCCTGGATCAGCGACGCGATGTCGGCCAGCCGGCCGGGGACATCGGTGACGAACAATTGATTGGTACGTGAGTCGGCATTCGCCGCGCCGCGGCTGGACAACAGCCGCTGACTGCCCGATGCGCAGATCATCGTGCGCACGTCTTCGGCCCGCTGATAATGAAGCTCGAACAGGCGGCTAGCTAGCGGCTCCAGTTGCAATCGTTTCGCGCGCACCTCCAGCAACGCGCGTTCTCGCGCCGCAATTTCGGCCGCCGGCGCGATCCATATCACATTGCCGCGTCGCTCCATTTCAAGTCCGTGCGCTTGCAGCAGCGCAGCCAGTGCATGGGACCATCGCACGTCGACCAGATGCAGCGACACTTTTTTGCGAACCTTGTCGCTGACGATGATGTTGGATCCCGTGAATTCGGCGAAGGCGCTAAGTACCGTACTCAGTTCCGCGTCACGAAAAGTCAAGGAGATCGGCCTGGCCGCATCCGCACCATCGTGCACGTTTGCGTCGGAGCGCGAGCCGCTACGCGCGGCCGGTGGGGAGGCAGATGGCCCAGCGCCATCCCACGCGCTGACCTTCGGCGCCGGCAATAGCGTCTGCGTGGGTATGGGCGTAGGTATGGGCCCGGAGGCGGGTGTGGTGAGCCCGGGCGTGGGCGTGGGCGTGGGCGTGGGCGCGGGTGTAGGTGTAGGAGTGGGCGTGGACGCAAGCCTCGGCGCGAGCCCAAGGCGAGCTGCCGGCGCCCCCGCCGCCATCGCCGCGCTCGGCAGTTGCAGCATGCGCGCATCGTGCTCGGCCATGGCATGTGACACAGGCCGCCCTGTGGCCAACGAGGCGCGAGCATCAGCCAGCGCCCCGGCAAGCCCGACAAGCGCAATGCCCAGCATGGTGACGAAACACCGCGCCGCCACGCAACGCATGTTGCCGAATCGAACGCTGCTCACCCGTAGCCCTCCGCTGATAGCGCCAATGGTCCATGATCGCTGCGCCCGGCTTCCCAGGCCGCGTCGTCGGCAATAGTTCCCGCCGAGTCAGTGCCATCGCCTGGGGCAGCCGGCAGGCGGGGTTTGATTGCATCGACCACGGCGATCCGGTGCGACCCGCTCCATATCGTGCCGATCCACACCGGTGACGTGACCGATGCCATGCGAGGCTGGAATGCGCGGGAACCACTAAAAGGATCCGGTGGCAACGGCGAAGGTAGGTTGCCGGCACGCCTCTGGTCGGCATCGACATCTCGCTCGGCAGCGACATCCTTGCTGGCATCAAGCGCGCGAACGGCGTCCGCCGCCAGGCTGCGCGCCGGCAACGGCACGCGGGACTCGTGTCCCCCCTCGCAGCCGCAGCCCGCTGCAGCGAGACCGGGTCCACCGCGCATGCCATATAGCGTCAACAGGGCGCGCAACGACAGTTGTCCACCGTCCACTTTCAGCTGAACTTCGTCGGGTACCGCGATCACCGGCAGCGTGCTCAATGAACCAAGAAAGGACCACGCGCCGATAAAATCGCCGGATGCGGCCAGCCTGGCCGTCTGCCGGGCAACTGCTTGCGCCCCCTCGCCTCGGTGTTCGCCCACCGCGAATTCGGCAACAGGCTCGACGCTGTCGAGTAACAGGCCCGCACGTGCTGCCAACGTGTCGATCCGTTGCATGTGCTGTGCGACGTCCGGATCGATTCGCCCAGCACGCGCCTGTTCCAATTGGCTCCTGAGCGCGGGCAACGCACTGATTTGCCGATGGGTTTGCGCAGTCTTTGCACGCAGCTCAGCCACCGCCACGGCCTCGGCACGCATGCGCTCGTCGCGCAAGGATTGCGACACATACAGCGTGCCGCTAAACGACAACGCGGCCAACGCCCCTATCGCGATACGGAACGGCATGGCCGGCCACTGCTCCAGCGGCCGCACCACCAATGCCCGCCACGACACAAGCAGCGCCGCCTGACCGCGTAAGCTGTATGGGACAGCGTCGATTGTGTGCGTCATCATGAGGGCGCTCCAGCGTCGACGAACTGCTCCACACCTCGCGCAGCAACACGCTGCTCATGCGGCGATGCCGGCGGCCGCGTACCGGCGTGGGTCAACCGCGCAGTAAAGTCGAACGCGCCAGCAGGCGTGGTGCGGCCTGTGCCGGCGGCCTCACGATCAGGCGGCACGCGCCGAAACGACAGGACGCTGGTCGAAACCACGCCTGGCGCATGCCGCAATTCATTGAGCCATGCGGATAAAGCAGGCTGGCCAGTGGCTTGCCCGCTGACGAATGTCTCGTCGCCGCGCCGACTCAGTTCGGTCAGGCGTACGTCATGGGCTGCGGCCCTGGACAGGCGGTCAAGCAATGCGAGCAACTGGTCCCTACGCACCGCGCGCTGTGTCGCGTGCTCGCAAAACGCGCGGTAGGCACCCAGCTCGGCCTGCAGGCTGGCATGCTCGGCCATCGGAATCGCTGCAGCCGCAAGGTCACTTTCGAGCCGTTGCCGGTTCTGCTCAGCCGCGATGTCATTGCGTCCAGCGGCGGCCGCCACGATCGCCGCGACCCCAACGCCGCCCAACGCGGCACATGCCGCACCAAACGCTCTGCGTTGACGCATTCTGCCTCGGCGCCGCGCGCGATAGGGCAACAGGTTAAAACCGCCCAGGTCGCCAAGCAGCAACGCACATGCCGCGCGGCAACGCCCGTCACGCGTCCTCGCTGACACGCCGCTCATTCGAGCACTCCGCGCATCGCGAGCCCGAAGGCGACGGCATACGCCGGACTGTTGCTGCACGGTTGTGCGGCGATCAACGCACGGCAAAATGGCGCACACCGGAATAGCTGCGGATCGCATCCGAGTGCGCCGCGCAACGCATCGAAATCGAGGCCCGCGGCCGCGATCGCGGCGACCTCGCCGCTCACCACGGCACCCGAGAGGTCATCCGAGGCCAGCGCGTCACGCAGCGCGTCCAATATCGGGCCCCGATGCCCGGGTAACGCATGCCACTCGCGCCGTACCATCGTGCCGCGCAGCAGCCATGCATACACAGTGCCACCACCGGCCCATATCGCGCACCAGCAACAATCGGCGGGCAACACCAGTGCCCCCTGCAGCCGGCACGCACGCAGTGCAGCCGCAGCCTCGCCGTCCACCGTACTGAGCACGATGTTCGCAGCCGCTGCGGTGGCGATCCGTATATCGAGCCAATCACGCGAAGCGGCGGTGATCGTCACCGCGTCGGGATCGTCGTCCCGATCCGCCATGAGCCAATCGACGACGATCGACGATGGATCCACGCCAAACAGGCGTTCGGCCTCGGCCAGCACTGCCGGCTCCAATTCGTCGAACGCGGCGCAAGCGTGCTGCGCCGAAGCGAGGCCAGGCGTGCGACGTGCCAGCTCGGCGAGCGAGGTCACGCCCGTGTAGGTCACCGCCGGCGGCAACGCCATCGCGTATCGCACACTGGCGAGGGACCGCCGTATCGGAATACCGTCGCGCAATACGCTCAATGCCCGCGACACGCATTCGGGCCGCAGGATTTCGGCATCCTCCACCACACCCGCCGGCAGCGGTTGCGCCGCCAGGTGCTCAACGCGCACGTCGGCGCCGTCAGCCAGCCTGCGGCTGGCCACCGCCATCCGGATTTCTGACGGCGTAATGTCGATTCCCGCCGCGAACCGGCGCCCAACGGACAATAAAGCATTCTGCATGTTCCCTCCCTTGCTGCGCCGCGTCGGCCGGAAACCACTCCGGCTCTGCGCTCAACGAAGCGTGCAGACATTGTTGCGAGCCGCGCCGCCGCCGAACATTCGGCTGATTGGCCAGCGGCGGCTCACTCACGCCACATCGCGCCCACAATAGGCATCGTTGCGGATAAGGCGAGCAGTCATGTCAGCACGCCCCGCTATAATCGCGAGTTCGTGTTTTTGGTATTCCCATGCAATCGACGACGCCTGACGCCTCTCCTCCTCCGGCCGGCCCAAAGCGCAAGCGCGCGCTATGGTGGCGGGCTCTGCTCGCGCTGGGCACCCTGCTGATCGGTACGATACTGGCGCTGGTGCTGGTACTGTGCTACGCGACGCTCGTCGCCGAGCGCAACCTTCCATCGTTGGACGCATTGACGGACTACCGGCCCAAGGTACCACTGCGCATCTATACGGCGGACCATGTGCTGATCGGCGAATTCGGCGAGGAACACAGGCGTATCGTGCAATTCGACGAGATCCCGGAGGTGATGAAAAAGGCCGTGCTGGCGATCGAGGACTATCGCTTCTACAATCATGGCGGCGTCGACCTGACCGGCATCGTGCGCGCCGGCGTGGCCAATTTCACCCGCGGCGGCAGTGCGCAAGGCGCCAGTACGATCACGATGCAGGTGGCACGCAACTTCTTTTTGTCCAGCGAGAAAACCTACACCCGCAAGCTGTACGAGATGCTACTCGCGTATAAGATCGAGTCGGCGTTGACGAAGGATCAGATTCTTGAGGTCTACATGAATCAGATCTATCTCGGGCAACGGGCGTACGGTTTCGCTAGCGCGGCGCGCGTGTATTTCGGCAAGGATTTGAAGGACGTGACGCTCGCTCAGGCGGCCATGCTCGCCGGGCTGCCCAAGGCGCCATCCGCCTACAACCCCGTGGTCAACCCCCGGCGCGCGAAGATACGCCAGGAGTACATCCTGCAACGTATGCTCGAGTTGCACTACATCAGCGCGGAGCAATACGATGCGGCGGTACACGAGCCGATCGTGCTCAAAACGGTGAGCACGCCGTACAGCGTGCACGCGGAGTACGTGGCCGAGATGGTGCGGCAGTTGATGTACGCGCAGTATCGCGACGAGACCTACACGCGCGGCTTCGAGGTGGTGACGACGATCGATTCGGCGGACCAGGAGGCCGCATACCGCGCCGTGCGCAAGGGCGTGATGGACTACGACCGACGCCACGGTTACCGTGGGCCGGAAGGGTTTATCGAATTGCCGCAAGATGCCGCCGAGCGCGAGCAGGCAATCGATGACGCATTGCTCGAACACCCGGACAACGGCGAACTGGTCGCCGCCGTCGTCACGCAAGCGGGCCCGCACGAGGTCAAGGCTACACTGATCGACGGCAACACCGTCACCATCCAAGGCGATGGGTTGCGCTTTGCCGCCGCGGCCTTGTCCGGGCGCGCGCAGCGGAACCAGCGCATCCGCCCCGGATCGATCATCCGGATCACCAAGGCCGCGGACGGTGCGTTTAGCATCGTGCAGTTACCCCAGGTTGAGAGCGCGCTCATCGCGCTCACGCCGCAGGATGGCGCGATCCGCGCACTGATCGGTGGCTTTGATTTCAACAAAAACAAATTCAATCACGTCACGCAGGCGTGGCGCCAACCCGGTTCGAGCTTTAAGCCGTTCATCTATTCGGCCGCGCTGGACAAAGGGCTGGGTCCGGCGACGATGATCAATGACGCGCCGCTGTACTTTGCGCCGACCACGCCTGGCAGCCATGCGTGGGAGCCGAAGAACTACGGCGGCAGCTACGATGGGCCGATGACAATGCGCACCGCGCTGCAGAAGTCGAGGAACCTCGTATCGATCCGAATCTTGGGCCATATCGGCACACACTACGCACAGCAGTACATCACGCAATTCGGCTTCGACGCCGATAAACACCCCGCCTACCTGCCGATGGCGCTCGGCGCGGGGCTCGTCACGCCATTGCAGATGGCCGCCGGCTATGCGGTGTTCGCCAACGGCGGCTACCGGATCAATCCCTACCTGATTGCCGAGATCACCGATGCGCGTGGCGCGCTCGCCGCGCGCGCGCAGCCGGTGGTGGCCGACCAAAATGCGCCGCGCGCGATCGATCCGCGCAATGCGTACATCATGAACAACCTGCTGGTCGGTGTCGCACAGCGCGGAACGGGCGCCAAGTCGAACGTGCTCAAGCGCGTGGACATCGGCGGCAAGACCGGCACGACCAACGACTCGCGCGACGCCTGGTTCGCCGGCTACCAGCACACGCTGGTCGCAGTCGCATGGATCGGCTTTGACAGCCCGCGCAGTCTAGGCGATCGCGAAACCGGCGGCGGCCTCGCATTGCCCATTTGGATCGACTACATGGGCCGGGCACTCAAGGGCAAGCCCACCTACACCATGCCCCGCCCACCAGGCATCGAGGATATCGGCGGCGAACTGTACTACGCCAACATGATGCCGGGCTCAGGGTTCGTGGCGACAGTCGGCGTACCTGCCTCGGCGCTGGCTGAGGAATCGGCGAGCGCCGCCTCGGACTCGGGTGTCAACGCGAGCGTGAACGAATCCGAACGACAGGACATCATGAACCTGTTCAAGGGCCAGTGAGCACGCCGCACAAGCGCGGCGCGCACTCAGCACGGTGCACCGCATGCCGGCTCACGACGCGCGCGCTAGCGTGACCGGCTGGCCCGCATGCTGCGACACCGCGGCGGACAACGTCGCAAAAAACTCGGTTGACGTGCGGGTATCGCGCCACGCGCCGTCGACATACTTGAAGTGATACCCACCGGACTTCGCTGCGATCCAAATTTCCTGCATCGGTGGCTGCAGGTTCACAATGATCTTCGAGGCGTCGTCGAATTCGAGCGTCAGCACGTTTGCGCTGCGCTCGCATTCAACGTCGATGCCCGCCTCATCGGCCGCGTCCTCGAGTGCCGTTTGCACGGCGTTGAGCGTCTGTTCGGCCAGCTCCAGGTATTCGGTATCGGTCATGCTAAACTCCACCGGTTAGATTGACAGGGTTTGTCATGCGTGTCGTTTCAGGGTTGTCGGGCATTGTAGCGGGTCCGCGCGCACGTGCCGGCGCGGTGTCGTATGGTATCGTGGCCTGGGGAATCGCCGTGCTCGCGGGCTGTGGACAGCGTGGCCCGTTGTACTTACCCAGTGTGCCGCCGCTGCCTGAACGGCCGGCCTTCATCGCACAACCGGCGTCCACCACCGCTGCATCGTCGGCCAGCAGCGCCATGGGCACATCCGCGACGCCATCCCTCGACGACCCATCGCAGCGCGGCCTTCGGATCGCGCCAAACCTGTCCGTTCCGCGCTCTGCCTCCGGTACGGCCCAACCTGCCCGCTGATTCATGGTCAATGCCTTCGCCTACGTCGATGCTCAACTGCACGTTGAACGCGTACCCGCCGGCCAGCTCGCCGAACAATACGGCACGCCGCTCTACGTCTATTCGCGTGCTGCGCTGACCGACGCCTACCAGGCCTATGCGGGTGCGTGCACCGGCCGCCGCGCCAAGGTCCATTACGCGGTCAAGGCCAACAGCAACCTTGCCGTGCTGAATGTGTTCGCCCGCCTGGGCGCCGGATTCGATATCGTCTCCGGCGGCGAACTCGCGCGGGTGCTCGCCGCTGGCGGCAAGCCGCACGACGTGGTGTTTTCCGGCGTCGGCAAGAATGCAGCCGACATGCGCATGGCGTTGGAGGCGGGCGTGCGGTGCTTCAACGTCGAGTCGCTGGCCGAATTGGCGCGGCTGAACCAGATCGCCGGGGAATCAGGCCGAATCGCACCGATTTCGCTGCGTGTGAACCCCGATGTCGATGCGAAGACTCATCCGTATATTTCGACGGGTCTGAAGGCGAACAAGTTCGGCGTCGCCTTCGACGATGCGCGTGCGGCGTATCGCACGGCGCTGGGCATGAAGCATGTGCGCATTGCGGGCATCGACTGCCATATCGGCTCGCAAATCACCGAGATTTCCCCCTACCTTGATGCCATCGACAAGGTACTCGAGTTAGTCGCGCAAGTCGAAGCAGACGGCGCGCCAATCGACCATATCGACGTCGGCGGCGGCCTGGGCATTCGCTACGATGACGAAACGCCACCGAACATCGGCACATTCGTGAAAACAATACTGGACCACTTCGATCGGCGTGGACATGGCCATCGTGAAATCTGGTTCGAGCCTGGCCGTTCGCTAGTCGGCAATGCGGGAATCTTGTTGACCCGCGTCGAATACTTAAAGCCGGGAGCGGTCAAGCATTTCGCGATCGTCGATGCGGCGATGAACGACCTCGCCCGCCCCGCCATGTACGACGCGTATCACGCGATCGATGCGGTCGCGCCGCGCGATGGCCGGCCGCCGGTGACCTACGACATCGTCGGCCCGGTATGCGAGAGTGGCGACTGGTTGGCTCGCGATCGGTCACTCGCGCTGGAGCCCGGCGACCTGCTTGCGATACGGTCAACTGGTGCGTACGGATTCGTGATGAGCTCGAACTACAACACCCGTCCCCGGGCCGCCGAGTTGCTTGTGGACGGCGAGCAGGTGCACGTGGCCCGCCGACGCGAAACGCTCGCGCAGTTGATGGACGGCGAATCGGTGCTACCCGACTGACCGATTCCTATTTTTATGCAATGCGGCCGAAAAAACCGCCGGTGTGCGGCGGTCGCAATGCGGGTCATCACCGTACAGCGCCGCCTAGAGTTGGCCGTAGCTGTGCAAGCCGGACAGAAACAGATTGACGCCGAGGAACGCAAAAGTCGTCACGAGCAAACCGGTCAACGCCCACCATGCTGCTGGCGCGCCACGCAACCCTTTCATCAGCCGCATGTGCAGCCAGGCCGCGTAATTTAACCAGACGATCAACGCCCAAGTTTCCTTCGGATCCCAACTCCAATAGCCCCCCCAAGCCTCGGCAGCCCACAACGCACCAAGGATGGTCGCGATCGTGAAGAAAGCGAAGCCGACCGCGATCGACTTATACATCATGTCGTCCAGCAATGCGAGCGAAGGCAGTCGATCGTCCAGCATGCCGCGCTGCTTGAGCAGATAAGCCACCGATACCATTGCCGACAACGCGAAGCTGCCATAGCCGATGAAATTGGCCGGCACATGGATCTTCATCCACCAACTCTGCAACGCTGGCACGAGCGGCTGAATGTGTTGCGCGTCGCGTGATATTGAGTACCACATTAGAAATCCGACGGCCGCGCTGATCACTAGCAGCACGAATGCACCCAACGCCCGCGTACGGTAATGCGATTCGTAATAAAGATAAAACAGCGCAGTGATCAGGCAGAACAGCACGAACACTTCATACAGGTTCGAAATCGGAATGTGGCCGACATCCGGGCTGATTAAGTACGACTCGTACCAGCGCACCATCATCCCCACGAATCCCATCAATACCGCCGCCCACGTCAGCTTCGAGCCGATCGCGCCGCCCGAGGCCGAGCGCGTCAGCGTGCCGATCCAGTAGAACACGGTCGCGATGACAAACAGCGCGCTCATCCATAGGATCGCCGACTGGCTCGACAGCAGGTACTTCAGGAAAAACGTCGACTCGGACCGTGCCAGGTCGCCGCGATACAGCACCACGCCGGACAGTGCCAGCACCGCGATGCCCAGCGCCAGCCATCGAACCGGTTTCCAGCGCCAGCCCAGCACAATCAACGCCGGCACGGTCCCGCACAACACGCCGACGTCATACCCGTTCATGTATGCGTGATAGTGCGACAGCGCAAAGCCCGCGCCCACGATCACCAGCAACGCGAACAACCCGTCAAGCAGCGTCAGGCGGCGCAGCAGCGCACGGGTATCGAAGTCTGGTCGCCCGGCCCGCGGCCCCTCAACCGACGCAGTGGCTTGGGCGGCGCACGGCGGGCATGACGCCGTATCCAACGCTGAGGCCCGGGCGGGCCGGGAAGACGAATGAGTCAAATCCATGATCTTCACTTTTGCGGGGATCGCAAGGTTGGTGCCGACGTGTCACCCGTTTGCGACGACGGTGCGTCGTCGCCGGCATCAAACGAATGCGTATCGGCATGGGACGTGGCAACATGCGACGGGCCGGCATCGAGCGGCCGTACACCCAGCGCCGCGCCCAGTGCGTCGCGCACGCGCGCGTATTCGCTAGCAAAATCGAGCGTTCTGCGGGCCGTGGACATGGCCATCAGGACGCGGGTGCCGCCGTGCGGTCCCTCGGGCTTGAGCCAGATCCACAGGCGGCGTTCGCGCACGTAGAACATCGCAAAGATGCCCAGCACGAGCAGGATGCTGCCAAGATACACGAGAGACTTGCCGGGCGCGCGGGTCAGCTGAAACACCGACGCCTGCACCTGCTCGAAGGAGTCAAGTTGCAGGTACACGGGCGCACCGTAGAAAAAACTGTCCGACAACGCATTCATGGCGCTTTGCATGAAGCGCATGTTATCGGCGTCGGGCGGCGCGGGTGGCTCCCCGGCGCGCTCCCGTGCGATTTGCCACACTTCCCAGATCGCCCCTTCGAGCATCCGCAACAACAACTCGGCTGCCTTTTGCTGCTCCGCGCTCGGCACCGAATGGTCAATGAACTCGGCCACGGCCTGGAATCCGCCGCTCGGGGGCGTGCCGGCGGGCATGCCATCGGTGCGTGCGCCGCCGGCGAACAGGTTCAGCACGCGCGCGGCGCTGTCGCACAAATGGCTCTGCAATTCGCTACTGCCGGCCGACGGCATCGACCGTACGGCGAATCGGCGCGCCGCCTCGTCGCGCACGATGGGATCCGCCAGCGCTGCGCGCAGCCGCATCCACTCATTGACGGAGCCGGCGTTGTCCGCCGGAATGCGCAAGTAGCGAAACGGATCATCGGGACGACTGCGCATGCCTGCCAGAAACAAGCGCTGGCCATCGATCAGCACCGGCAGCATGTAATTATTATATTCATGCGCCTGCCCGTTCTTGTCGCGAATCTTGAACTGCACGGACGGACCGACATTGCGCAGCTCGACCGGTTTCGAGGTCTTCGCGCCCGATCCCAACCGTTCGTCAAACGCCTGTTTGAGCGATTGATGCGATACGCCGCGCGCATCCTTCTGCCCGGCGCCGTTCGAAACATTCTCGACATTGATGGCACGAAAATCCGTGAACTCGACGGTGTCGTCCTGCCCGAGCGATCCCAGCGGCATCGATTCGCCGATCGTACCGTCAAGCGGCACGGGCTGGCTGCCAGTGCCGGTCATCGGGTAAGCGATCATGCGCATCGTCGAGCCCCCATCCTGAAAACTGGATTGGTAGATAGCCACGCCGTTGTAGACGAACGGCTTGTTGACTTCGACACGCGCCGGGATGCGCTTGCCGCTGTCATGGTCGACCACGACGATGTCGCTGGCGAACAACTTGGGCATGCCGGTCGAGTAATAATCGACGATAAACTTATTCAACTCGATCGAGAATGGCAAATCCTGAATCAGGGAACCATTCTGCTGGTTCAGTATTGCCGTGGACACATGCTGGCCTTCCGGCACCCAGGCATAGCCCCGAAAGGTTGGATTGGACGCCGACAACCGGTGCTCCGCGCCAATCTGGCTGATCACCTGGTTGGACTGCACAGGGGTCTTGTTGAATAGCCACATTTGCAGCTTGATCGGTAGGTTGCTGTCAAGCAGCCCGCCGAGGCAAATCACGACGATCGCCAGATGGGCAAAGATATAGCCGAGCTTATTGAATGCGCCACGCTTGGCGGTGATCAGCGTCGCCACCCCGTCTGGTTCGTCGCACGGCACGGTCCGCATCTGATAGCCGAGCCGGCGCACGAGCGCGCCGAGCGTCTGCGCCGCCTGCTCCCGGTCCATCGTTGCCACATACTCCGCGTTGTGGTGGAATGCGCGCAAGCTGCCCTCGCGCACGCGCTCCTTCCAGCTTTTCATGTCGGCGATCATCTTCGGCGCATTGCGGATCACGCACAGCGAGATCGACACGATCAGAAACGCAAGAATTAGCAGGAACCACCACGCGCTGTACATCGTGTACAACCTGAGCGCGCGGAAGATGTCGGCCCAGAACGGACCGAACTGGTTAACGTAGTTCGGGTAGGGGTCTTCCTGCGTCAGTACCGTGCCGATGACGCTCGCGATCGCAAGAATGACCAGCAGGCTGATCGCAAAGCGCATCGAGCTGAGTAGCTCGATCGCGTCGCGCACGATTCGATGTCCGGTACGAATCTGCACGCCCGACGTTGAAACACTCAATTCACACTCCATTGGGACGCTGCCCGCCAGCGCCGCATTACCGCAAGCCGCTGATGTAGTCGGCCACCGCCTTGATCTCATGATCGCTGAGCCGCGCCGCGATCTGGCTCATCGGCACGTTGTTGTTGCGCGTGCCTTGCGCGAACGCCCTCAATTGCGCGATCGTGTAGTCGCTCCACTGCCCGGCCAGGCGCGGATACTGCGCCGGGATCCCGGCGCCGGCGGGTCCATGACAACCCGCACACGCCGGCACGCCCTTCTCTGGGATGCCGCCGCGCCAGATTCGCTGGCCCACCGCCACCAGCGCGTTGTCGCGCGCGAAACCGAGCGTTTGCTGCTGCGACGCGAAATAGGCCGCCACGTTCGCTGTGTCCTGGTCCGACAGCGCAGCGGCAAAAGGGGCCATCACGTCGTTCTGGCGCTCCGGTTGCTTCGCCCCCGGCTGCGTCTTAAAATTGATCAATTGCTTAACGGTGTAGTCCGCGTGCTGTCCGGCAAGCTTCGGGAATGCCCCACCCACGCTGTTGCCGTCCGTGCCATGACACGTCGCACACACCTGGGCGGCAATGGCTTGTCCCCGATTGAGGTCCGGCTTTGCCGGCGCATCCGCCGCGCCTGCCAACCCCGTCCATCCCGACACCGCACCGATTCCTGCCAACATTTGAAGCACGACCACAGACTTGCTCAATCGGTTCATTCGCACACCTTGTTTCGTCTTGTAGGAAAGAGAACTGAGGTTCTGCAACAAACGACGGTAGGCAGCCTCCGGCGACCCGGCGGGCACGCATTGGATCGTCAGTGAACCGTCGCATTGTACAATAACGCGCTATTCGCGTTGATGCCAGCCCGGGGTTGCCCGGCCACTGCCCTTGCATTGCGCCGCCCTGTTGGTGATCCCATGCCCTTGCTACATCAGTCCCGTTTTTTTACGACCGTCAACCATCTGCGCGACCTGCCCGCGACGATACAGCCGGAAGTGGCATTCGCCGGCCGCTCCAACGCCGGCAAGTCCACGGCAATCAACGTGTTGTGCAACCAAAAGCGGCTTGCGTTCGCGAGCAAGACGCCCGGGCGCACCCAGCATATCAATTACTTTGCAATCGGGCCGGCGGATGCGCCCGTTGCGCATCTGGTAGATCTGCCCGGGTACGGATACGCCGAAGTGCCTGGCGCCGCGAAGGCGCATTGGGAGGCGTTACTGAGCACCTACCTGACGACGCGGCCGCAGATCCGCGGCCTGATCCTCATGATGGATTCACGGCGGCCATTCACGGAACTGGACCGACGCATGGTCGAGTGGTTCGGCGCGACCGCGCGGCCGATCCACGTGCTGCTGACCAAATGCGACAAATTGACGCGCCAGGAAAGCACGAATGCCCTGCGTGCCGCGCAAAAAGCCGCCACCGCTTACCAGGCTGCCGGTCTGCGCAGCGAGATCACGATACAGCTGTTCTCGGCTCTCAAGCGCATCGGCCTGGACCAGGCTCACACACAGCTGGAGCACTGGTTGGCACCTGACGCCGCCTCACAAGCGGATGCGCAGTCCGACCCCGATGCGAGCGAATAGGCATAAGGCACCGATAAATGAGGCGCCGATAAAAAAACCCGCCGTCACGCGGCGGGTCAACAGCCTAATCGTAGAACGACAGGCACCCGCTCAGGGAGGAGAAGCGGGGAGTTCCGCACATCGTGCGGCACTCGCTCGGTATGATATACCAATGGCCTGAAAAGTTTTGGGCATTGCCATCTGTCCAATAACCGACTCGAATACCCATCCCTATGAGCTTCTTTCCCCAATACCGTCCACGTCGCATGCGTCGCGATGATTTCTCGCGCCGCCTAATGCGTGAGAACCACCTGACGACGGATGATCTGATCTACCCAGTATTCGTCGTCGAAGGCACGCAGGTTCGCCAACCAGTGGCCTCATTGCCGGGCGTCGAACGTACGTCAATCGATCTGTTAATGGGTGTGGCTGAACAATGTGTCAAGGCCGGCATTGCGGTGCTGTCGTTGTTTCCGGCGATCGAACCCTCGCTGAAGACGCCAGACGGACGGGAGGCGAGCAATCCCGACGGGCTGATCCCGCGAGCGGTACGCGAGCTTAAGCGCCGCTTTCCCGAGCTTGGCGTGCTGACCGACGTCGCGCTGGATCCGTACACGAGCCACGGACAAGACGGCGTGCTGGATGAGCATGGCTATGTGATCAACGACGTGACATCAGCACTGCTTGTCGAGCAGGCACGCACGCAAGCACAGGCCGGCGTCGATATCGTGGCGCCATCGGACATGATGGACGGCCGGATCGGCTCGATCCGCGCAATGCTCGAGAACGAAGGTCATATCCATACCCGGATCATGGCTTATGCGGCCAAGTATGCGTCAGCATTTTACGGTCCGTTCCGTGACGCGGTCGGCTCGGCGGCCAATCTAGGCAAGGGTAACAAGATGACGTACCAAATGGACCCAGCCAATGGCGACGAAGCGCTACGCGAGGTCCAGTTGGACATTGAGGAAGGCGCGGACATGGTCATGGTCAAGCCTGGCATGCCGTACCTGGACATCGTATATCGGGTGAAAGAGGCCTTTCACTTTCCAACCTATGCGTATCAGGTCAGCGGCGAGTACGCGATGCTGAAGGCCGCCGCACAAAACGGCTGGCTGGATCACGACAAGGTCGTTATGGAGTCGTTGCTGGCATTCAAGCGGGCTGGCGCGGATGGTGTGCTGACCTATTTTGCACTGGATGCCGCCCGTATCCTGCGGGAACAGCGTTGCTGATGCCGCCCCCACCTCGCATGGGCGCGATCCAACCCATCCAACCTGAGCAATCCAGCAGGCGCGATCCAGCGGGCGCGACCAGGCGGAGCCCTATCCAGGGGAGTCGCTCCCGCAACGGTGATCCGGGGGCGCAATTGGGTGGGGACGATCCGGCGGGGCCTATCCACGGTAGGCGGTCCAGCGCCGGTGATCTAGCAGCGGGTCCCGCCTATGGCATGCTCCGGCGTCACGTCGCCAGCAGCGCCTGCTCCCAGTCTTTTAGCCGGCGATAGGGGACGGGGCACCGATCAGGCGATCTAGGCTTTTCAGGAAAAGCTCCGGCGACTGATAGCCAACGACTCGAGCCAGTTCTCGGCCTTGGGCGTCGAAGAAAATGATTCCGGGCGGCCCAAACAGCCGAAAACGCCGCAGCAACGCCTGGTCGTCGGCGTTGTTCGCCGTCACATCGGCACGCAGCAGGCGCATCGACGCCAATTTCGTCCGCACACGCTCGTCACTGAATGTGAACTGCTCCATTTCCTTGCAACTGGTGCACCAGTTCGCGTAAAAATCCAACATCGCCGGCCGTCGCGCCGCGCCCAGCGCCTGATCCAACTGTGCCGTCGACGTGACCGGGGTAAAGGTAGGTAGAGTGACGGCGATCGTTGCTGCCGTCCCGGACCCGGTCCGCGCGCCGGCAAAGACAGCGAGCGGTCTGAGCGGATCCGACGAACCGGCGGCCACCCCAACCAGCAGCGCGACAGCCCACACGGCAAGCGCCGCGGCCAAGCCCTTGCCCAATCGCGTCCCAATCGATACCGTGCCGGTCGAGCGATCAAAAAGCCGCAGTAGCGCTGCCGTGAACATCAACCACAGCGCCGCCAGCGACATCGAGATCGTGCCGGGCAACACCGGTGCCACGAGCCACAGCGCGACGGCCAGCAGCATCATGCCGAAAATACGCTTGACGGCGTCCATCCAGCGACCCGCGCGCGGTAGCAGCGTGCCGGCCCCGATCCCAACGACCAGTAGCGGCACGCCATTGCCGAGGCCCATCGCGAACAGCGATGCGGCCCCTACGCCGACGTTGCCGGTATGCGCGATGAATAGCAAGATCGCAGCCAGCGGCGCGGTCATACATGCGCCGACGACGACAGCTGACAACGCCCCCATGATAAAGACGGCCGCAAACCGCCCCCCCGCCTGGCGCTGCGACAGCGCATTGGCGCGGTCCTGCAGCCCCTGTGGCAACTGAATATCCCGACCCGCCAACAACAGGCACCCCATCCCCGCGATCAGTATCGCAAAGACACCGAGCACCCACCGGTTCTGCAACCACGCCCCGAGACTTTGGCCGATCGCCGCAGCCGCTACGCCGAGCAACGCGTACACCAGCGCCATACCAAGCACATAGGTCACGGACAGCGTGAAGCCGCGCGCGCGCGTCACGTGCGCCCCTTGGCCAACAATGATCGATGACAGAATCGGAATCATCGGCAGCGAGCAGGGAAACAAGCTCAATACGATGCCACCGGCAAAGAAGAACGCCAGCACAGCAAATAATCCGTCCTGTTGCAACACTGCCTGCGCATCGTCGGCGCTGAAGAAGCGCTCGATTAACGGACCCGCTCGTGCGTTGCCGTCACCGGTCGCCGTCGCACCTACTACGCCAGCCTTTACTGCCGGGCCGCTCAGATGCACGACGTGCTCGGCCGGCGGGTAACAGATCCCCTGGTCCGCGCAGCCCTGCGACGTCACGACAAGATCGAATGCGCCACCCGCGCGGCTAATGGGCACCGTGACGACAAGCTTGCCGCGGTACGTCTCGACGTCCTGATTGAAGGTTGGGTCGAACTTAATCTTGCCAGGCGGCAGCTGTGGCGCCCCCAGCGTAGCATCGCCCGACTTGACGGCAAATGCAAAGCGTTCACGGTACAGGTAGTAGCCGTCGGCAATGCTGAAATGCAACTCGACCGTCCCCGGCTTTTCGACCGAGCTAAACTGAAACGCGTCTTGTGGATCGAGAAACGCGTCGCTCGCCCACGCGGCGCGAAACGCCAGTGCTATCCACAGCACCGCGATAATCAGCGCGATCCAGGTCAACCATGACGCAGCAGCCGAACGTTTGAAAGACGAACTAAACATGTATCGGACGTGATGTCTCCGTGTCGACCCACAACGCGTAGGCAGGCGACGACGCAGCGGACCAGGACAGAATCTCCGGCGTCTGATACGGATGGTTTGCGGCAATAAACTTTTCTAAATCGAGCGCACGCGCCACCGTCGTCTTGAACAACAGCGGCACCTCGTCTGCGTGTTCGAGCCCACCTTGCCAATGATAGACCGAGTGCGACGGCGCAAGCTGCGTCACACAGGCCGCTAACCGCGCGTCCAGTACGGCGCGAGCAAGCGTCGCCGCAGCCTGGGCATCGGGCAATGTCGTGAGCATCAGAATGATGGTCGATGACACACGTTCCTCCGGCATCATTAAATGATGGGCGACAGCCTACCGGGCACGCCGCCTCTACTGCGATATCGTAACATCCGTGCGCGATCGTGTTCGTGCGCCAAACCAGCCTCCGGGGTGCGCCACATAAAGAAAAAGGCCAAGCTGGGCTTGGCCTTTGATTTGCTGACGCAGCGCTTATTCGCCTTCTGCCACTTCCGCTGCTTCCTCGACGACCGGACGGTCAACCAACTCAACCAGCGCCATCGGTGCGTTATCGCCAACGCGGAAGCCGAACTTCAGGATCCGCAGATAGCCACCCGGGCGCGTTGCGTAGCGCGGACCGAGCACTTCGAACAACTTCGATACCGACTTGTCGTCACGCAACCGTGCGAAGGCAAGACGGCGGTTCGCGACGGACGGCTTCTTGCCCAGCGTGATCAACGGCTCGACAACCTTGCGAAGCTCTTTTGCTTTAGGCAACGTCGTCTTGATGACTTCATGCTCGATCAACGAGTTCGACATATTACGGAGCATCGCCAAGCGGTGGCTGCTCGTGCGGTTCAGTTTCCGCAAACCGTGACGGTGACGCATTTCAGTTTCCTTGATTCAGAGTTTTGATCCAGCTCTTCTATTGCGCGACTCGATACGAGATACGAGGAACGTGCACGGGCCGGTACGGGATACGACAAGACGCGGATTTTAAAAGAATATCCGCGCCATTGCCAGTTCATTACAACGGGCAGCAACGCCCGCCGGTTACTTGTCGAGGCCAGCCGGCGGCCAATTTTCCAGCTTCATGCCGAGCGTCAAGCCACGCGAAGCGAGCACTTCCTTGATCTCGTTCAACGACTTGCGGCCCAGGTTCGGCGTCTTCAACAACTCGTTCTCGGTCCGCTGGATCAGGTCACCGATATAGTAGATGTTCTCGGCCTTCAGACAGTTCGCGGAGCGCACCGTCAGCTCGAGATCGTCGACCGGACGCAGCAGGATCGGATCGATCTGCGGTGCACGCGACGGCGCTTCAGCCGTCGTTTCGGTGCCTTCCAGTGCCGCGAACACGGACAACTGGTCGACCAGGATACGAGCCGATTGACGAATCGCTTCCTCCGGCGAAATCACACCATTGGTCTCGATGTTCATTACAAGCTTGTCCAGGTCGGTACGCTGCTCAACCCGTGCACTCTCAACCGCGTAGCTGACTCGGCGAACCGGCGAGAACGACGCGTCGAGCACAATGCGGCCGATGACCTTTGCGCTTTCGTCGCCATAGCGGCGCACGTTGCCCGGCACATAGCCACGACCCTTCTCGACCTTGATCTGCACGTCGAGCTTGCCGCCTTTGGAGAGATGGGCGATAACGTGCTCTGGATTGATGACCTCGCAATCGTGCGGCACTTCGATGTCACCGGCGATCACCACACCCTCGCCTTCCTTGCGCAGCGTGACGGTCACTTCATCGCGGTTGTGCAGCTTGAACACCACGCCCTTGAGGTTCAACAGCAGGTTGACCACGTCCTCTTGCACACCGTCGAGCGTCGAATACTCGTGCACGACGCCGGCGATCGTCACTTCGGTCGGCGCATAGCCGATCATCGACGATAGCAAAACACGCCGGAGCGCATTGCCCAAGGTGTGACCATAACCGCGTTCAAACGGTTCCATGACCACTTTCGCGTGGTTGTCGCCAAGCGAATCCACTGCGATGATCTTGGGCTTCAACAAACTGGTTTGCATAGGTTTTCCTTTTCAATACCCTCGGCTCGTTACACCGATAAGGCTGACCGGTGACAACCTGAAAAACGAACAGCCGAGCCACCGGCGCACACGGGCGCACCCGCGCGGACAAGCAGCTCGGCCGTCGATACGATTAGCGCGAGTACAATTCGACAATCAGGCTTTCGTTAATGTCGCCGGCAATGTCGCTACGCTCCGGCACGTGCTTGAAGGTGCCTTCAAACTTCTTCGCATCGACCGACACCCAGCCCGGGAAGTTGTTCTGCTCGGCCAGCGACAACGCCTCTTGAATCCGTGTCTGCTTCTTCGCTTGCTCGCGCACAGCAACCACGTCGCCGGCTTTCACCTGCAATGACGGGATGTTCGCCACTTGGCCGTTCACGGTGATCGCCTTGTGGCTGACCAGCTGACGCGCTTCAGCGCGCGTCGAGCCAAAGCCCATGCGATACACGACCGTGTCCAGACGCGACTCGAGCAGTTGCAGCAGCGTTTCGCCGGTGTTGCCCTTGCGGCGATCGGCTTCGGCGAAGTAACGACGGAACTGACGCTCGAGCACGCCGTAGATCCGCTTCACCTTTTGCTTTTCGCGCAGTTGCAGACCGTAGTCGGACGTGCGGGCGCCCGACGTACGACCATGCTGACCCGGCTTGCTGTCGAGCTTGCACTTATCGGCGAGCGAGCGACGCGCGCTCTTCAGGAACAGATCGGTGCCTTCGCGGCGGGACAGTTTTGCTTTTGGACCGGTATAGCGTGCCACTTTGCAATTCCTTAACGTTGATTCACGCGGGTCTGGCCGATCCGCGCTAGTTCGCGCCCTTTGGGCCGAACGGTGGACTTAGTCGATAAACTCAATGCAGCGAGCCTGTTGCCGTGCGCGGCAACAGGCTCCAATACACTTGCCAGCATCAGATGCGGCGGCGCTTCGGCGGACGACATCCGTTGTGCGGCACCGGTGTCACATCAGAAATCGACGTGATTTTAATGCCAAGGCCGTGCAGCGCGCGAACCGCCGATTCGCGACCCGGACCCGGACCCTTGATCCGGACCTCGAGGTTCTTCACGCCATACTCGACCGCGACGCGGCCGGCCGACTCGGCGGCAACCTGCGCAGCGAACGGGGTTGACTTGCGCGACCCCTTGAACCCTTGACCACCCGATGTCGCCCACGCCAGTGCGTTGCCCTGACGATCCGTGATCGTGATGATCGTGTTATTGAACGACGCATGGACGTGCACCACGCCCTCAGCGACGTTCTTTTTGACCTTCTTGCGAACGCGTTGCGCCGCGCTGCTGTTCGAAGCCTTAGCCATTACGTTTTCCTGTAACTGTCAGTTCCGCTTACTTCTTCAGCGCTTGGGCTGCACGACGCGGACCCTTACGGGTACGGGCGTTCGTGCGCGTGCGCTGACCGCGCATGGGCAGACCCTTACGATGGCGGACGCCTTCGTAGCAACCGATGTCCATCTTGCGCTTGATGTTCATCGTCACTTCGCGGCGCAAATCGCCCTCGACGACGAACTTCGCGACTTCATCGCGCAGCTTTTCGAGATCCGCGTCGGTCAGTTCTTTGACCTTCTTCGAAGTGTCCACGCCAGCGGCCACACAGATCAACCGTGCGCGCGAGGCACCAATACCGAGAATCGCCTGCAGGCCGATCACGGTGTGCTTGTGAACGGGGATGTTAACCCCTGCGATACGAGCCATTGTTTTTCCTCAAACAAAAAGCGCAAGCGTGGCCTTAGCCCTGGCGCTGCTTGTGACGCGGATCCGAGCTGCAAATGACGCGCACGACGCCCTTGCGCTTGATGATTTTGCAATTGCGGCAAATGCACTTAACCGATGCCATCACTTTCATGATATTACCCTTTTTCTCAATCACTTCGCCCGGAACACGATCCGCGCACGAGACAGATCGTAAGGCGTCAATTCCACCGTTACCCTGTCGCCCGGGAGGATCCGGATATAGTGCATCCGCATCTTTCCGGAGATATGCCCCAACACGACATGGCCGTTTTCCAGTTTGACCCGGAATGTTGCATTAGGAAGGTTCTCAATGACCTCACCTTGCATCTGAATGACATCGTCTTTGGCCATATTCCTTGTGCTCAACGCATCGGGAGGTTGCCGCCCTTGAAATTGGCTTTCTTGAGCAGCGATTCATACTGTTGCGACATAACGTACGACTGGACCTGCGCCATGAAGTCCATCGTCACGACGACAATGATCAGCAGCGAAGTGCCGCCGAAGTAGAACGGCACGTTCCAGCGCAGTACCAGGAATTCGGGCAAGAGGCACACGAATACGATATAGACCGCACCGGCTAGCGTCAAACGCGTGAGAATCTTGTCGATGTAACGCGCAGTCTGCTCACCCGGGCGAATCCCCGGAACAAAGGCACCGCTTTTCTTCAGGTTGTCGGCCGTTTCCTTGCTATTGAACACTAACGCAGTGTAGAAGAAGCAGAAGAAAACAATCGCCAACGCGTACAACATCACGTACACCGGTTGCCCCGGCGCCAACGTCGACGCCAGGTCATGCAGCCAACGCATATTTGCACCGGAGCTGACCCAGTTCGCGATCGTCGCCGGCAGCAGAATGATCGACGACGCGAAAATCGGCGGAATCACACCCGACATGTTCAGCTTCAGTGGCAGGTGCGACGACTGACCACCATAGATCTTGTTACCGACTTGGCGCTTCGCATAGTTCACAAGGATCTTGCGTTGCCCCCGTTCGATAAACACGACCAAATACGTGACCGCGGCAATCAGCACGACGATGATAATCGCCGAGATGATGCTCATCGAGCCCGTGCGCACCAGCTCGAACAACCCGCCGATCGCGTTCGGGAAACCCGCCGCGATACCACCGAAGATAATGATCGAAATCCCGTTGCCCAAGCCGCGCTCGGTGATCTGCTCGCCGAGCCACATCAGGAACATCGTGCCGGTCACCAGCGTCACTACCGTCGTGAGCCGGAACATCATGCCCGGATCGATCACCAGGTTGGGCTGATTCTCAAGCGCAACCGCGATACTGAACGCCTGGAACGTCGCCAGCGCCACCGTGAAGTAGCGCGTGTACTGGGTGATCCTGCGCTGACCCGCCTGCCCTTCCTTCTTCAGCGCTTCCAACTGCGGGGACACGATCGCGAGCAGCTGCATGATGATCGATGCCGAGATGTACGGCATGATCCCCAGCGCAAACACCGTAAACCGCGACAGCGCGCCACCCGAGAACATGTTGAACATGGCCAGGATGCCGCCGGACTGGCTTTGGAACAGCTTGGCCAGTTGGTCAGGATCGATTCCCGGCACCGGGATATGCGCGCCGATCCGGTAGACGATCAACGCCAGCAGCAGGAAGACCAGCCGCCGACGCAGATCGCCGTACTTCGGCCCACTGCGTCCAGTCTTTGCGAAAGTCGGGCTGTTAGCCAAGAACCTTCTCCGTAGCAAATCCGAGTGACTGCGTCTGCAACGACTTACTCAGCAAACGAACCGCCCGCAGCTTCGATCGCAGTGCGCGCGCCCTTCGTGGCACCCAACCCCTTGATCGTGACCTTGCGCTTGATCTCGCCGGTCGCAATGATCTTCGCGCTCTTGATCAGCTCACCCACGAGGCCCGCTTGCTTCAGCGCCAGCAGATCGATTTCGTCGACCGGCAGCTTCTCCAGGTCGCCCAGACGCACTTCACCAACGAACTCCTTCGTCAGCGACGTGAATCCGCGCTTGGGCAAGCGGCGCTGCAATGGCATTTGACCGCCTTCGAAGCCCACCTTATGGAAGCCGCCCGAACGCGACTTCTGACCCTTATGACCACGGCCCGCCGTCTTGCCCAGGCCGGAGCCGATGCCACGACCGACGCGACGCTTTGCGTGCTTCGAGCCTGCAGCCGGCTTCAGGTTGTTCAATTCCATCTTCACTCCTTAAGCTCGTGTCGCGCTTAGCCGATGACCTTGACGAGGTACGAAACCTTGTTGATCATGCCGCGCACCGCCGGCGTGTCCTGCAATTCGCTCACCGAGTTTAGGCGACGCAGGCCGAGGCCGCGCACCGTCGCGCGATGTGTGTCGCGGGTACCGATCAGGCTCTTGACGAGCTGGACCTTGACAGTTTTTCCAGACATGGTGACCACCCCGCCTTAACCCAAAATTTCTTCGACGCTCTTGCCGCGCTTAGCCGCAATATCGGCTGGCGTGGACTGGCGACGCAGACCGTTGAGCGTGGCGCGAACGAGGTTGTATGGGTTCGTCGAACCGTGGCTTTTCGCCACAACGTTCGTCACGCCCATCACCTCGAACACCGCACGCATCGGGCCGCCGGCAATCACGCCGGTACCTTGCTTGGCCGGTGCGAGCAACACCTGCGACGCACCGTGCTTGCCGTGCGCCTCATGCTGCAGCGTGCCGTTCTTCAGCGGCACCTTGAACATGTTGCGGCGAGCCTGCTCCATCGCCTTTTGGACGGCGACCGGTACTTCCTTGGCCTTGCCCTTGCCCATACCAACCCGGCCATCCCCGTCGCCAACCACCGTCAGCGCGGCGAAACCGAGAATCCGGCCACCCTTCACGACCTTGGTCACACGATTGACCGAGATCATCTTTTCGCGCAGGCCATCGTCGCGTTCGTCGGCCTGAACCTTCGCTTGCATCTTTGCCATGACGAATCCCTATCCTTAGAACTTGAGCCCGGCTTCACGCGCGGCATCGGCAAGCGCCTTGACGCGGCCATGATAGCGGAAGCCCGAGCGGTCGAAGGCGACGGATTCGATACCGGCAGCCTTGGCCTTCTCGGCGATACGCTTGCCGATCAGCTGAGCCGCGGCGACATTACCGCCCTTGCCCGACTTGTCGGCCAGTTGCTGGCGCACCTCGACCTCAACGGTCGATGCGCTCGCCACCACCTTCGTACCACACGGCGAGAACACCTGCGCGTAGATATGCTGGTTGGTGCGGTGCACGGCCAGACGCGCAACCTGCAGCTCAGCGATCTTGATACGCGTTTGACGAGCACGGCGCAGGCGAGATTGAGTCTTATCCATGATTGCGCACCTTTACTTCTTCTTCGTTTCCTTGAGGATCACGACTTCGTCGGCGTAGCGCACACCTTTGCCCTTGTAGGGCTCAGGCGGACGGTAACCGCGCACTTCGGCGGCAACCTGGCCGACCTTCTGCTTGTCGATCCCCTTGATGACGATTTCCGTTTGCGACGGCGTTTCCGCCTTCACACCTTCCGGCATCTGATGCACGACCGGATGCGAGAAGCCCAGCGACAGATTCAGTTTGTCGCCTTGCGCCTGCGCACGGTAACCAACGCCGACCAGCGTGAGCTTGCGCTCGAAGCCCTTCGTCACGCCGTTCACCATGTTCGCAACGAGCGCGCGCATCGTGCCAGACAGCGCAGTCGCCTCGCGCGATTCATCGGCCGGTTGGAACTTCAGTTCGCCGTTGTCGTTGATCACCTTCACAAGCGGGTTCAGCGCCTGAGAAATCGTGCCCAACGGCCCCTTCAGCGTAATCTGCGTATCGCCCAGCGTCACCTCAGCACCGTTGGGCAGAGGAATCGGGCTCTTACCTACTCGAGACATGTTTCACTCTCCTGTCGGGCTTTACGCGACGTAGCAAATGACTTCGCCGCCCACACCCGTGGCGCGCGCTTTGCGATCGGTCATGACACCCTTGGGCGTGGACACGATGGCGACGCCAAGGCCATTCATGACCTGCGGGATGTCGTTGCGACCGCGATACACACGCAACCCGGGCTTGGACACACGCTCCAGACGCTCGATGACCGGCCGGCCGGCGTGGTACTTCAGCGCAATGTTCAGTTCCGCCTTCGGGCCGTGGGCCTTCACGGCGAAGTCGTCAATATAGCCTTCGTCCTTCAGGACCTGCGCGATTGCGACCTTCACTTTCGACGAGGGCATCGTCACCGCAGCCTTCTCGACCATCTGCGCGTTGCGGATGCGAGTCAGCATATCGGCGATAGGATCACTCATGCTCATTTATGTTGCTCCTTACCAGCTCGCCTTCGTCAGGCCGGGAATCTCGCCGCGGAATGCGATTTCGCGAATCTTGCCGCGCGCCAAGCCAAATTTGCGGAACGTGCCACGCGGACGCCCGGTGATCGCGCAGCGATTGCGCTTGCGGGTCGGGTTCGCGTTGCGCGGCAGTTGCTGCAGCTTCAGGCGCGCTTCGTAGCGCTCTTCGTCGGACTTGCTCGTATCGTCAATGATCGCCTTCAGCGCCGCGCGCTTTGGCGCATACTTCGCTGCGAGACGAGCACGCTTCTTTTCACGTTCGATCAGTGCCAGTTTAGCCACGGTAACCTCAGTTTCTGAACGGGAACTTGAAGCTGGCGAGCAGTGCCTTCGCTTCTTCGTCGGTCTTCGCAGTCGTCGTGATGCTGATATTCAGCCCACGCAGCGCGTCGATCTTGTCGTAATCGATTTCGGGGAAAATGATCTGCTCCTTCACCCCGATATTGTAGTTGCCGCGGCCATCGAATGCCCGGCCCGAGATGCCGCGGAAATCGCGCACCCGAGGCAGCGCGATCGTCACGAAGCGATCCAGGAACTCATACATCGCGCGACCACGCAGCGTGACCATCGCGCCAATCGGATAGCCTTGGCGGATCTTGAAGCCCGCGATCGCCTTACGCGCCTTCGTCACGACCGGCTTTTGACCGGCGATCTTCGTTAGATCACCCACCGCATTGTCGATGATCTTCTTGTCAGCGACCGCCTCGCCAAGACCCATATTCAACGTGATCTTGGTGATGCGCGGCACTTCCATCACGGACTTGTAGCCGAACTTTTGCGTCAGTTCGGGAACAATCTTCTCTTTGTAAACCTGCTGCAAACGTGCCATTTTCGACTCCCGACTCAGGCGCTCAGCACAGCACCGGTGGTCTTCAGGAAGCGCACCTTCTTGCCCTCCTCGACCTTGATGCCCACTCGCGATGCACGGCCGTTCGCATCGACCAACGCGACGTTGGAGATGTGCAACGGCATCGACTTGCTTTCCACACCGCCGGTCGTGCCCTTCATCGGGTTCGGCTTCACGTGCTTCTTCACGAGATTGATACCTTCAACCGTCACACGATCGCCCGCAACCGCCAGCACGGTACCGCGCTTGCCCTTGTCCTTGCCTGCGATGACGATGATTTCGTCACCCTTGCGAATCTTGTTCATCGCGACTCCTTACAGCACTTCCGGCGCGAGCGAAACGATCTTCATGAAACGTTCGCTACGCAATTCACGCGTGACCGGCCCGAAAATGCGCGTACCGATCGGCTCAAGCTTGTTGTTCAGAAGCACGGCGGCATTGCCGTCGAACTTGATCAGCGAGCCGTCCTGGCGACGCACGCCTTTGGCGGTACGGACCACCACGGCGTTGTAGATTTCGCCCTTCTTGACGCGCCCACGCGGCGTGGCTTCCTTGACGCTCACCTTGATGATGTCGCCAATGCTCGCGTAACGACGCTTCGAGCCGCCGAGCACCTTGATGCACAACACTTCGCGTGCACCCGTGTTGTCGGCTACTTCAAGCCGAGTTTCGGTCTGGATCATGGTTTATCTTTCCCAACTTAATCCGGCACGCCACCATGGCGCGGCCGGTCAGTCTTGGTCCCGTCAGCCGCTCGGCTGCTTGGGTTAGAACAGCAGCGACGGCAGACGAAACCCGCCATCGCAATCGGTGAATCCTGCGGCGCGGATGACAGCCACCCACACGCGCACTGGCCAGCTCAGCCCCACCACTTACCCGCGACGGGGCACCCCTTATATGAGGGAAGTCCGAGATTATAACAAATAATCCCGGACTTGCAACGACTTATTGCGATACTGCGGTGGCTCACGCCACCTTCGCTCAGATGATGCGCGCCGCTTCAACCAGGCGAGACACGGTCCAGGCCTTCGTCTTCGAAATCGGACGATTTTCCTGGATCTCCACGAGGTCACCCTCGTTGTATGTGTTCGCCTCGTCGTGCGCGTGATACTTCTTCGAGCGCACAACGTACTTGCCGTAGATCGGGTGCTTGACGCGATGCTCGACGAGCACGGTCACGGTCTTGTCCATCTTATTGCTGACGACCTTGCCGACCAGCGTCCGCTTAAGCGAGGTTTTAACGCTATCGTTCATTTCTGGTTCGCCTTTTCAGTCAACACGGTACGCACACGCGCGATGTCGCGGCGGACCTTCTTCAGCTGGCTGGTGTTCTGCAGCTGTTGGGTCGCGAGCTGCATGCGCAGACCGAATTGGGCTTTCAGCAGGTCCGACAGCTCCTTGTTGAGCGCGGCCTGATCCTTGTCGCGAAGTTCGGAAGCTTTCATCGCTTGACTCCTTAGGCGCCGATCTGGCGGGCGACGAACATCGTCTTCAGCGGCAACTTCGCCGCTGCCAGACGGAACGCCTCACGCGCCAGCTCTTCGTTAACGCCATCCATTTCATACAGCATCTTGCCGGGCTGGATCTCAGCGACGTAGTACTCAGGGTTACCTTTACCGTTACCCATCCGTACTTCAGCCGGCTTTTGCGAAATCGGCTTGTCCGGGAAGATGCGAATCCAGATGCGGCCGCCACGCTTGATGTGACGGGTCATCGCTCGCCGCGCGGATTCGATCTGACGCGCGGTTAAACGGCCGCGCCCGACCGCTTTCAAGCCGAATTCACCGAACGACACCGCGTTACCACGCGTTGCGACGCCAGTGTTACGACCTTTTTGCTCTTTGCGGTACTTTCTGCGTTTCGGTTGCAGCATGGTTATTCTCCACTCTTCGCGTCGCCGCCAGCGCCGGCACCACTACGGCGCGGACCGCCCCGACGTGCGCCCGGTGCACCGCCTTCGCCATCACGGCGCGGGCGACGATCGCCCGGACGGGCATTGCGGCGTGCGCGCTTATCTTCCACCGGCTCTTCGGCGACCGGCATATCGTTGCGGCCAAGTGTATCGCCTTTGTAGACCCACACTTTGACGCCGATAATGCCGTACGTCGTCTTCGCTTCCGACGTCGCATAATCGATGTCGGCGCGCAGCGTGTGCAGTGGCACACGGCCTTCACGGTACCATTCAGTCCGTGCGATTTCGATGCCGTTCAGACGACCCGCGCTCATGATCTTGATGCCCTGCGCACCCAAACGCATCGCATTTTGCATTGCGCGCTTCATCGCGCGACGGAACATGATCCGGCGCTCGAGCTGCTGTGTAATCGAATCGGCGATCAGTTGCGCATCGGTTTCCGGCTTCCGGACTTCCTCGATGTTGACGTGAACCGGCACGCCCATGCGGCGCTGCAGTTCGGTCTTCAACAACTCGATATCCTCGCCCTTCTTGCCGATCACAACGCCCGGACGCGAGCTGAAAATCGTGAGCCGCGCGTTCTTTGCAGGACGCTCGATCACGACGCGGCTCACCGACGCGTTCTTCAGCTTTTTCTTCAGGTATTCGCGAACACCGATGTCTTCCTTCAGCATCCCCGCGAACTGGGTATTGTTCGCGTACCAACGCGATGCCCAGTTACGGCTGACAGCCAGGCGGAAGCCAGTCGGATGAATTTTCTGTCCCATCGTGTGACCCCTTAATTCCCGACCGTCACAGTGATGTGACAGGATTGCTTCTCGATACGGTTGCCACGACCCTTCGCGCGCGCGGTGAAACGCTTCAGCGAAGCTGCCTTGTCGACGTAGATCGTCTTGATCTTCAACTCGTCGATGTCTGCACCCTCGTTGTGTTCCGCATTGGCGATCGCCGACAGCACCACCTTCTTGACGATACCCGCCGCTTTCTTCGGCGAAAACGTCAGAATATTTAGGGCCTTGTCAACCGGCAAACCGCGAATCTGGTCGGCCACAAGGCGCGTCTTCTGCGCCGAAATGCGGGCACCGCGATGAATTGCCTTCACTTCCATCTTGATTGCCCCTTATCTCTTGGCCTTCTTGTCGGCCGCGTGCCCCTTAAAGGTACGGGTCAACGCGAATTCGCCGAGCTTGTGGCCGACCATGTTTTCCGACACATACACCGGAACATGCTGGCGGCCGTTGTGCACGGCGATCGTCAAGCCGATGAAATCCGGCAGGATCGTCGAACGACGCGACCAGGTCTTGATCGGTTTCTTATCACGCGAAGCTGCAGCCGCCTCAACCTTCTTCAGCAAATGGGCGTCGCAGAACGGACCTTTTTTAACAGAACGTGCCATTGCCTACTCCTTAACGCTTGTGACGGCGCTGGACGATCATCGTCGTCGTGCGCTTGTTGCGACGCGTGCGGAAGCCCTTCGCCGGCGTACCCCACGGGCTGACCGGATCGCGACCCGCCGCCGTACGACCCTCGCCGCCACCGTGCGGGTGGTCGATCGGGTTCATGGCCACACCGCGGACCGTCGGACGGATACCGCGCCAGCGATTCGCACCAGCCTTGCCGATCTGGCGCAGGCTGTGCTCCTCGTTGCCGACTTCACCGATCGTTGCACGGCATTCGATATGCACGCGCCGGATTTCACCCGAGCGCAGACGAACCTGCGCATACGTGCCTTCGCGAGCCAGCAGCATCGCCGACGCGCCGGCCGAGCGCGCGATTTGCGCCCCCTTGCCCGGCAGCATTTCGACACAGTGAATAGTCGTACCCACCGGAATATTGCGGATTGGCAGCGTATTGCCTGCACGAATCGGCGCTTCCGAGCCCGACAACAGTTGCGTGCCAACCATCACGCCCTTCGGCGCGATAATGTAGCGGCGCTCGCCATCGGCATAGCACAGCAGGGCAATGTTCGCGCTACGGTTCGGGTCGTACTCGAGACGCTCGACCTTCGCCGGGATACCGTCCTTGTTGCGACGGAAATCGACCACGCGATAGTGATGCTTGTGACCACCGCCCTTGTGGCGCGTCGTGATATGACCATTATTGTTGCGGCCAGCCGTGGAACTTTGCTTATCGAGCAGCGCCGCGTACGGCTTGCCCTTATGCAGGTCCTTGTTGACCACCTTCACCATCGCACGACGGCCAGGCGAAGTCGGTTTGAGCTTAACGAGTGCCATGATTACTTGGCCTCCGCTTCAAAATTGATTTCCTGGCCCGGCTTCAGGTTCACGTACGCCTTGCGCACGTCCTTGCGGCGGCCCATGAAACGGCCAAAGCGCTTGGCTTTGCCCTTCACATTCAGCACGTTGACCGAGTCCACTTCGACCTTGAACAGCAATTCGACTGCCGCCTTGACTTCCTGCTTCGTGGCGTCGGGCGCGATGTCGAATACGACTTGCTCGTTCTTGTCGGCCACCAGCGTCGCCTTCTCGGAGATCACCGGCGCGAGCAGAACCTGCATCAAACGATGATCGTTCTTGCGAATTTCGCTCATGACAGCAACTCCTCGATCTGGGCGACCGCAGCCTTCGTGACCAGCACTTTTTTGAAGTAGATCAGCGACAGTGGGTCGGCATAACGCGGCTCGACAACCGCCACATGCGGCAGGTTGCGCGACGCAAGGTACAGGTTCTCGTCGACGGTATCGGTAATCACGAGCACCGACTCGAGCCCCATGGCCTTGAACTTGGCCGCCAGCAGCTTGGTCTTCGGCGCGTCGAGCTTGATGTCCTCGACCACCGACAGACGGCCTTCGCGGGCAAGCTGCGACAGGATCGAGCAGACGCCGGCGCGGAACATCTTCTTGTTGACCTTCTGGCCGAAGTTTTCTTCCGGCGAATTCGGGAAGATACGGCCACCGCCGCGCCACAACGGGCTTGACGACATACCAGCACGGGCGCGGCCCGTGCCCTTCTGGCGCCACGGCTTCTTAGTCGTGTGCTTGACTTGCTCGCGATCCTTCTGCGCGCGATTACCGCTGCGCGCGTTCGCCTGGTACGCGACGACGATCTGGTGGATCAGCGCTTCATTGTAATCACGACCGAACACGATGTCCGATGCGTTCACACCCGCGCTTTCCTGACCTTGGTCGTTCAGGAGCTTCAATTCCATTGTCACGCCCCCTTCTTCGCGCGAGCCTTGACGGCCGGCGTCACAAAAACTTTGCCGCCCTTTGCGCCCGGCACCGCACCTTTAACGAGGATAAGCTTGCGCTGCGCGTCGATACGTGCGATCTCGAGATTCTGCGTGGTGGCCGTCACATCACCGAGGTGGCCGGTCATGCGCTTGCCCGGGAACACACGGCCCGGATCCTGCGCCATGCCGATCGAGCCCGGCACATTGTGCGAACGCGAGTTACCGTGCGACGCGCGGCCCGAACCGAAGTTGTAGCGCTTGATCGTACCGGCATAGCCCTTACCGATGGACACGCCCTGCACGTCGACCTTCTGACCCACTTCGAATAAATCGACACCGACCACCGAGCCTGGCGACAGCTCGGCCGCCTTGTCGGCTTCGATGCGAAATTCCTTTAGGATTTCACCGGCTTGAACACCGGCTTTGGCGAGATGACCGGCCAGCGGCTTGGTCACACGCGACGCGCGACGCTCGCCGAAAGCAACTTGCACGGCCGTATAACCGTCCGTTTCAACGGTCTTGATCTGCGTCACGCGGTTGTCCGACACGTCCAGCACGGTCACGGGAATTGAATCACCGTCAGCCGTGAAAATACGGGTCATCCCAACCTTGCGACCTACGAGTCCAAGGCTCATCGTTTTCTCCATTCCCGACTGCGATTGGTCGGGGCTGATTACGAAACACCGGCGAGCAGGCAAGAGGCTGACGCCCGCCTGCCACACGGCTTTTTAACGCAAATACGCGAAAAGCCTAGCATTGTAGCAAGGCTTTTCGTTTTTCGCAAGCAATCAATGACTTAGGCACGCCACGCCATCGCCATGCATGGGGCGCCGCAAAGCCGCGTTACTGCAGCTTGATTTCGACATCGACGCCCGCCGGCAAGTCGAGCTTCATGAGCGCATCCACGGTCTTATCAGTCGGGTCGACGATATCCAGCAGACGCAGGTGCGTGCGGATTTCCAGCTGATCGCGCGACGTCTTATTCACGTGCGGCGAACGCAGGATGTCAAAGCGCTGGATGCGCCGCGGCAGCGGGATCGGGCCGACGAGGATCGCGCCGGTGCGCTGTACCGTCTCGAAAATCTGCCGCGCTGATTGATCGACCAGCTTGTAGTCGAAAGCTTTCAGGCGGATACGGATTTTCTGCTTTTGCATGACATTTCCTGTAAAGAGCGAGGCGACATGACATCGCCATAACCAAAGAACGTGGAGCAGGCCCCGATCGGGAAACGGGCGGCCCGCTCCGGACACTACGACGTACTGCTACAGCAAACCGGCGATTTTACTCGATGATTTTGGCGACGACACCGGCGCCGACGGTACGGCCGCCTTCGCGGATCGCAAAGCGCAGCCCTTCTTCCATCGCGATCGGCGCGATCAACTTGACCGTGATCGACACGTTGTCACCCGGCATCACCATTTCCTTGTCCTTGGGCAACTCGATCGAGCCGGTCACGTCCGTCGTGCGGAAATAGAACTGCGGCCGGTAGTTGTTGAAGAACGGCGTGTGGCGCCCGCCCTCATCCTTGCTCAGCACGTACACTTCCGCCGTGAAGTGCGTGTGCGGCGTGATCGTGCCCGGCTTGGCCAGCACTTGGCCACGCTCCACATCCTCGCGCTTGGTACCACGCAGCAAGATACCCACGTTGTCACCGGCCTGGCCCTGGTCCAGCAGCTTGCGGAACATCTCCACGCCCGTGCACGTCGTCTTCGTCGTGTCACGGATACCGACGATCTCGATTTCCTCGCCAACCTTGATCACCCCGCGCTCCACGCGGCCCGTGACCACCGTGCCACGACCCGAGATCGAGAACACGTCTTCCACCGGCATCAGGAACGTGCCATCTACCGCACGCTCCGGCGTCGGAATGTACGTATCCAGCGCATCGGCCAGGCTCATGATCGCTGCTTCGCCCAACTCGCCCTTGTCCCCTTCCAGCGCCAGCTTCGCCGAGCCCTTGATGATCGGCGTATCGTCGCCCGGGAACTCGTACTTGGACAGCAGCTCGCGCACTTCCATTTCCACCAGCTCGAGCAGCTCCGCGTCGTCCACCATGTCGCACTTGTTCAGAAACACGATGATGTAGGGCACGCCCACCTGACGCGCCAGCAAAATATGCTCACGCGTTTGCGGCATCGGGCCGTCTGCGGCCGACACCACCAGGATCGCGCCGTCCATCTGCGCCGCGCCCGTGATCATGTTCTTCACGTAGTCCGCGTGACCCGGGCAGTCCACGTGCGCATAGTGACGCTGCTCTGTCTCGTACTCGATGTGCGCCGTGTTGATCGTGATACCACGCGCCTTCTCTTCCGGCGCCGCGTCGATCTCGTCGTACTTCTTCGCTTCGCCGCCAAACCTCGACGACAGCACCGTCGCGATCGCCGCCGTCAGCGTGGTCTTGCCATGGTCAACGTGACCGATCGTGCCCACGTTCACGTGCGGCTTGGTCCGTTCAAATTTACCTTTAGCCATGTTTCTCTTCTTTCAAAAGTGTTTCGTGAATGCGTTGCCAACCGATCACTTCGCTTTCGCGTTGATGATCGCATCAGCCACGTTGCGCGGAGCCTCGGCGTAGTGCTTGAACTCCATCGTGTACGTCGCACGGCCCTGCGTCAGCGAGCGCAGCGACGTCGAATAACCGAACATTTCCGACAGCGGCACCTCGGCACGAACGATCTTGCCGCCACCCACCATGTCATCCATGCCTTGCACGATGCCACGACGACCCGACAGATCGCCCATCACGTTGCCCATGTACTCTTCCGGCGTTTCGACTTCGACGGCCATCATCGGCTCGAGAATCACCGGATTGGCACGGCGCATCGCTTCCTTAAACGCCATCGAGCCGGCCATCCGGAACGCGTTTTCGTTCGAGTCCACGTCGTGGTACGAGCCGAACGTCAGATGCACCTTCACGTCAACGACCGGGAAGCCAGCCAGCACGCCGCTCTTCAGTGTTTCTTGAATACCCTTATCGACGGCCGGAATGTACTCGCGAGGAATCACGCCGCCCTTGATCTCGTCGAGGAACTCATAGCCCTTGCCCTGCTCGTTCGGCTCCAGCGTGATGACCGCGTGACCGTACTGGCCGCGACCACCGGACTGCTTGACAAACTTGCCCTCGACGTCCGCCGCCGTGCTACGAATCGTTTCACGATACGCAACCTGCGGCTTACCCACCGTCGCCTCGACATTAAATTCACGCCTCATCCGATCAACGAGAATCTCCAGATGCAGCTCGCCCATGCCGGAGATGATCGTCTGACCGGATTCCTCGTTGGTCTGCACGCGGAAAGACGGGTCTTCCTGCGCAAGGCGGTTCAGCGCAATCCCCATCTTCTCCTGGTCGGCCTTTGTCTTCGGCTCGACGGCCTGCGAGATTACCGGCTCCGGGAACACCATGCGCTCAAGCACGATCGGATTGGCCGGATCACACAGCGTATCGCCGGTGGTCGCTTCCTTCAGGCCAACCGCCGCGGCGATGTCACCAGCGCGCACTTCCTTGATTTCCTCGCGCTGGTTCGCATGCATCTGCAGAATACGACCGACGCGCTCCTTCTTGCCCTTCGTCGAGTTCAACACCGTGTCGCCGGAGTTCACAACGCCCGAGTACACGCGGAAGAAGATCAACTGACCGACGAACGGGTCCGTCATGATCTTGAACGCGAGCGCCGAGAATTTCTCGTCATCGGATGCGTTGCGCTCGGCACCCTCGCCGCTCTCGGTCTCGCCCTTAACCGGCGGAATGTCGACCGGCGACGGCAGGAAGTCGATCACCGCGTCCAGCATGCGTTGCACGCCCTTGTTCTTAAACGCGGTCCCGCACAGCATCGGCTGGATTTCACAGGCGATCGTGCGATCGCGCAGCGCCTTGATGATCTCGGCCTCGGTCAGCGCTTCGCCACCGAGATACTTTTCCATCAGCGCCTCGCTCGCCTCGGCCGCCGACTCGATCATCTTTTCGCGCCACTCGTTACACGTGTCCACGAGTTCAGCCGGGATGTCAGCATATTCGAACTTCGTTCCTTGCGACGCGTCGTCCCAAATGATCGCCTTCATCTTCAACAGGTCGACGACCCCCCTGAACGACTCCTCCGCGCCGATCGGCACGACGACCGGCACCGGATTGGCTTTCAGGCGCGTCTTCAACTGGTCATACACCTTGAAGAAGTTCGCGCCGGTACGGTCCATCTTATTGACGAACGCGAGCCGCGGCACCTTGTACTTATTGGCCTGACGCCACACGGTTTCCGACTGCGGCTGCACGCCACCGACCGCGCAGTACACCATGCACGCGCCGTCGAGCACGCGCATCGAGCGCTCGACCTCAATCGTGAAGTCCACGTGCCCCGGCGTGTCGATGATGTTGATGCGGTGTTCTGGGTAGTTGTTGCCCATCCCTTTCCAGAACGCCGTCGTCGCAGCGGACGTGATCGTGATACCACGTTCCTGCTCCTGCTCCATCCAGTCCATCGTCGCGGCACCATCGTGCACTTCGCCGATTTTGTGATTCACACCGGTGTAAAACAGGATGCGCTCGGTCGTCGTCGTTTTGCCGGCGTCGATGTGAGCGCTGATACCGATATTACGGTAACGCTCGATAGGAGTCTTACGAGCCACTTTAATCTCTCAAGAGGATTGCGCAGCGGGAGAACCCCGGTGCGCCTTAACACAAACGGGCGAGGCGCTTCGGAAGCGCACCCGCCCGGAATTTCCTTCTCCGTTTGCCAGGCTTTCCAGCCTAAACGGGCTTTAGAAACGGAAATGCGAGAAAGCCCTGTTCGCTTCCGCCATCCGGTGCACTTCGTCGCGCTTCTTCATCGCGCCACCCCGACCTTCCGCGGCCTCGAGCAGTTCACCGGCCAGGCGCAGCGCCATCGACTTCTCGCTACGCTTCTTCGCGGCCTCGCGCAACCAGCGCATCGCCAATGCCATACGGCGCGACGGGCGCACTTCGACCGGAACCTGGTAGTTCGCACCTCCAACGCGGCGGCTCTTCACTTCAACCACCGGCTTCACGTTGCTCAGCGCGACAGTGAACACTTCCAGGGGGTCCTTGCCGGCCTTGCCCTGAATTTGCTCGAAAGCCCCGTACACGATGCGTTCGGCCACTGACTTCTTGCCCGACAACATCAGTACGTTCATGAATTTTGCAACATCAACATTACCGAACTTCGGGTCCGGCAATATTTCCCGCTTGGGGACTTCGCGACGACGCGGCATTTCTGTTCCTTTGACTGTTCAGTTGGAGCGGTTGCTTTCCCCACCCCGCGGCCACCAACTAACCCGATCCATCTCACGACTAACCAGCTTGGCCGGGTGACCACTTACTCGATAGCACCGACCGATCCGGCACCACCGCCTTTGCATCGACGGGCGATACAGCTTACTTACCCGCCTTGGCGCGCTTCGCACCGTACTTCGAGCGGGCCTGCTTACGGTCCTTAACGCCTTGCGTGTCGAGCGAGCCGCGCACCATGTGGTAACGCACACCCGGCAAGTCCTTAACCCGGCCGCCGCGAATCAGCACGACCGAGTGCTCTTGCAGGTTGTGGCCTTCACCACCGATGTACGAGATGACCTCGAAGCCATTCGTCAAACGAACCTTCGCGACCTTACGAAGCGCCGAGTTCGGCTTTTTTGGCGTCGTCGTGTACACACGGGTGCACACGCCGCGACGCTGCGGACAGTCCTGCAAGGCCGGACTCTTGCTCTTCACATGCTCCGAAGTGCGGCCTTTGCGAACCAATTGATTGATGGTTGGCATTGTTGATTCCTGGAAATAGACAAAATCGGACGGCGCAGGCCCGGGCAAGCGGACCTGAATGGTTGCACACACGCCACCCGATGAACCGACACCGGCATATCGGCGGCGATAGTGCCACGCCCGCCATGCTGACAGCCGGCCCGCCCACAATGACAAAGAGGGCGACCAGCGATGCGAGCGCAATTGCGCCGAATACCGGAACCTGGCATAGTAATCCAAAATTTGCAAGTACGTCAACAGGTTGCGCGCATTGGATCACGTCGGCGGAGCGACTACCGCCGTCAGTCGTCGCTGATGACGTCGAGCAGTTCATCCCCGAAACGCTCGAATTTGCGCGCGCCCAGGCCCGGTACGCCGCGCAGCTCATCGAGCGAAACCGGCGCGCTACGGGCCAGTTCGGCCAACGTCGCATCGTGAAAAATCACGTAGGCCGGCACGCCGTCGGCCTTAGCTGTCTCGCTGCGCCAGGCGCGCAACCGGTCCCAGCGCGCGCGCTGGCGCGGCGACATGCCGGCGGTCGGATCGGTGCGCTCGCCACGGCGTGCACCATCCGCCTCGCGCACCCGTTTGGGTTTGGCATACCGGCGCAGCGTGATGTTGCGCTCCCCCTTCAACACCGGCTTGCTCGCCTGCGTGAGCACCAGTACGCCGTGGCCTCCATGATCGACTGCAAGCAGGCCCAGCGCAATCAACTGACGGAAAATCGCCCGCCATTGCGCCTCTGACAATGCCGCGCCGATACCAAAGGTGCTTAACGCGTCGTGCTTCCGTTGCTTGACGCGCTCGGTTGCATTGCCGCGCAATATGTCGATCAGGTGGCCCGCGCCAAATCCAAAGCCGCTGGCCCGCTGCACGCGGTATACGCACGAGAGCGCCATCTGTGCCTCGCGAGTGCCATCCCAGGTTGCTGGCGGCTCCAGGCACGTATCACAGTTGCCACATGGCTGGCCCGTTTCACCAAAATAGCCGAGCAGATGCACGCGCCGGCATCCAGCCGTCTCGCACAATCCAAGCAACGCATCGAGCTTCGCCGTTTGCACTCGCTTGTGCAGTTCGTCAGCCTCGGACTCGTCGATCATCTTGCGCTGTTGCACGACGTCGCCCAGCCCATAGGCCATCCACGCGTTGGACGCAAGGCCATCGCGGCCGGCCCGGCCGGTTTCCTGATAGTAGCCTTCGATGCTCTTGGGCAGGTCCAGATGCGCGACGAAGCGCACGTCCGGCTTGTCAATCCCCATTCCGAACGCGATCGTCGCGCACATCACCACACCCTCCTCGTGCTGGAAGACCTGCTGGTGCCGCTGGCGAAGCTGCGCGTCCATGCCGGCGTGATACGGTAACGCGCGCAGCCCCTGCTGCACCAGCCAGTCGGCGGTCTCCTCGACCTTGCGCCGCGATAGGCAATAGACGATGCCCGAATCGGTGGTACCGTCCACGTTGGTGTGTTCGGCCCGGATAAAGTCGAGTAATTGCGTACGCGCGTTATCCTTCTCGACGATCCGGTAACGAATGTTTGGCCGATCGAAGCTCGAAATGAACACCCGAGCGTTGTTCAACGCGAGCCGCTCGATGATTTCCTCGCGCGTGAGCGCGTCCGCCGTCGCGGTCAACGCAATGCGGGGCACCTGCGGGAAACGCTCGTGCAGCGCGGATAGCTGCATGTATTCGGGCCGGAAATCATGGCCCCACTGCGACACGCAGTGGGCTTCGTCGATCGCGAACAACCCTATCCGGCTGCGCGCGAGCAACTCCAGGAACCGCGCCGTCAGCAGTCGCTCCGGTGCCACGTACAACAATTGCAACTCACCACGTGCGAACGCGCGCTCGGTCGCCGCCGCCTCGGCCGCGGTGAGCGCCGAGTTCACGTAGGCCGCCCGCACCCCCGCCTCGGTCAACGCTGCGACCTGGTCCTGCATCAACGCGATCAGCGGCGACACCACGATGCCGGCGCCCAGGCCAGCTTCGTGGCGCACCAGCGCGGGAATCTGATAGCACAACGACTTGCCGCCCCCGGTGGGCATCAGCACGAGGCTGTCGTGCCCCGCCGCGACATGTTCGACGATATCGGCCTGCGGTCCGCGAAACGCCGGATAGCCGAAGACCTCTTTAAGCAACGCAAGACAGCGGGACATGCAACTCCACGGATAGGAACGGCACGCAGCGTGCGCGTTCAGACCCGTACATTTTAACAACCGCGCGTGGGCAGCGATACCTGGCCGATGGCCGATGAAGGATACCGCTCTGTGAGCATCACTTAGACGACTCGGCGCGCCGGGCCCGCATCGGCCCCGGCATAATCAGCCCCAGCTCCTGCTGCAGTGCCTGCAAATATCGTCCGCGCAGGAAGCGGCATTCCTGCTTGAGCATGCCATAGAGGATGAAATCCGTGCCGTCTCCGGCGCCCTCGCGCATGATGCCTTCACGCCGAAAACCCAGGTGCTCGTCGAGCCGCTGCGCACGCAGGTTATCCGTGCGCACCAGCCCCGTCACCCGCCGGCAGTTGAGCACCACGAACGGATACAGAAAAACCGCCGACAGAAATGCCGGCGTCAGCAGATGACGCGACTCCAGCATCGCGCAGTGCATCAGCACATTCGGGCCGTTGTACCCCTGGTACACCACGCCGGCCACGATATGGCCGTCTTTTTCGAGCCCAATCGTCGTGCAGTCGTTATAGCTCGCCTCGCCCGTTGCCGCAGCGACAAAGCGCATGACCTCATCGCCACGGTGATACACGATTCGTCGCATAATCGGGTTCCAACAGCGGATCAGGTTGGCAATGGAATGCCGAATTGCTGCAGCGTCGGATTCACGTTATCGGCAAACTTCTCCTGATTCTGCTTCTTGTGCACCGCTTCGACGATCGCCGACACAATCGTCGCGATCACACCGGCGATTTCGCCTATCGGCCCGAGTGCATCGAGCACCGTCGATACCGCGCCGACAATCCCCGCGACGGCTTCGCCCGCCACGTTGCCCGCGACGCGGGCAGCGGTCGTCGCAATCTTGGTGGCCACCTCTCCCGTTTCCGCCGCGGCCTCACCCGCCGCACCGGCGCCACGAGCAACCCATGAGCCGACGTCCTTGGTGCCCTTGACCGCATCCTTGATCGTGTCGATGATGTCGGTCGGGTTCGCGCTGGATGATCCGTTGCCGCTGGAATCGGTCCCTTCGGCGCCGCCGCTCGACGCCGCACCACCGCCCGCCTTCTCGAACAGCTGCGCAAGGCTTTCCATTTCCGGCGGCAAGTTCTTCTTTAGGTACTCGCCCACGGCCGGATCCTTGGCCAGTGTCTGGATATCCTGCGAGAGCACTTTGACCGTCTCATCGACGTTGCGTAAATGATCGCTGCCGCCGGCCTGCACGTTAATGAGCGTCTGCATCAGCTTGCACATGACCGCGGCCTTCTGCTCCGCCGTGTAATTGCCGGGGTGAGCGAAGATGTCCTGATTCAGTGTACTGATATCGGTATTGGCCGTGATGTTTTTCAGGCCTGCATCTTTCAAGAAGCTTAAGTCGGATTGTTCGTCCGTCGGCGCCTCGTCTTTGATGAAGCTCGTCAGATTGTCATCGTTGATCAGGTTGTCGGCCTTGTTCGTGGCCTTGTCGACACCCGCACGGTCGAGCGCATCGAACCCGCCGTTGGTCGACAATGCCTTGGCGGAATTTTTCACCGCATCGGCGAAACCATCGTTTTTCGTTAGGTTAAAGACTTGCTCTTTTGTCGCCACCATGCCTCCGCCCTTTCCGCCGTTGTAGCTATGGTTCTTGCCACCGGCGTCTTGATGGCCTGTGGACTCGCCGGTGATTGCGATGTAGGCTTGCAGCAACGCAGCCGAGCGCGCCGTTGCCAACGAATCGGGATCGGCGTCTGGGTGCTTCTTCATATACTCCTGGATATTGTTATCGGCCTGTTCCAGATTTTTATGAACCGAGTTTAGAAAGTCGCCCATTTTTCCCTGGTCAACCGTTCCATCACTCTTCAATGCACCGGTTCGCTGCAGTGCACTCTGGAGCGACGGATTGTCGTTGACATACTGCAGCGCGGCTTGCTTCATCTCATCGGTGGCCCCGTCAACTTTGCCGCTCAGGATCTGCACCGCGGCAATCGGACGCTCCAGCGCGATACACTGACCGGCCGATGCCATGTCGTTCCACTTCGATAAGTCGTCGCCTTCGTACTGGTCAATGAAATGATCGAGGGTGGCATACTTCGGATCGATTTGAACAAACTCGTCGTCACCACAGCATTCTGTCGTGTCGGTATCCGTGTCGGCCCCGTCCACAATGGTCGCATCGTCGTCTGACCAATCTATGACGGTCGCATCGTCGTCTGACCCATCCTGCTCGTCATTGACGGTAACGAACGGCGCATGGATCACAAAGGCGCGGTTGCCGAAGGCTGATGCATCCGATTTCTCGCTGCTCGATGGCGTATTCGATGCGGTACTAGACCGGTTCGCTTGGGTGCCATCGTGCGCTGTCTGCGTCGGGGGAGCCCATGTATTGGCCTGCGCATCGCTGTCGCCGACATTGGAGTTTTTCGACTCTGAATCTAGGTAGAACAGCCCCAACAAGCTCAAGTGGGGCGGGAGTTGATCACTCTGCGCGTCAGACTTGGCGTCGGCTTGGGGCATTTGCAGTCGCATGTCGAGCCATGGGCCGCTCCACTGCTGCACTAAGGTATTCATCGAGTTTGGCTCCTCTCGGTGGCGCGCCAGCAACAGTGGTGCGCAAGACATGCCCTGAACGGGACAACGGATCGTGAATCGATTATCAGCATGCCGCCGATCCAGGCGCCGGCAACTGCGAACTGCCGTGGCCCGATGCGAATTTCTGTCTTGCCCTATGTGACCGTTGGCGCCCGCCGCCTTGAAGACCCTGGCCTTTAACCGCTGAACGCTCCCGTCGATCCGCACAAATCCACACAAAAACAAAACCCCACGCACTCTCGTACGTGGGGTTCATTGCTCAAACATCCATCGGGCGCCGCAGACTTACCGTCTCCTGACACGCGCACCCCTGAGCGGGCACGCTGTCATGCGGTCACCCGAGGCGGCCGGCGCCATCAACCCGACGCCGGCAGCATGCGTCACTCGTTTTCCGAATGCGGATGCTCGACCGGCGTTTCCGGCGTGGCGAAGTCGAATGGCGTCGCGTGCTCTTCCTCTGCCGCAATCTGCTCGAACCGCTCGCGATCCGCCGTCTCCTTGCTCTTGCGCGCTTTGTGGAACGCAAGCCCCGTACCGGCCGGGATCAGGCGACCGACGATCACGTTCTCCTTCAGGCCACGCAGGTCGTCGCGCTTGCCCATGATCGCCGCTTCGGTCAGCACGCGCGTCGTCTCCTGGAACGAGGCAGCCGAGATGAACGAATCGGTCGACAGCGACGCCTTCGTGATACCCAGCAGCACGTTTTCGTAGGTTGCCGGCCGCTTGTCTTCCGCGATCATCCGGTCGTTCTCATCGAGCATGTCGGAACGCTCGACTTGTTCGCCCGGGATAAACCGCGTATCGCCGTTATCGACGATTTGCACGCGGCGCAGCATCTGGCGTACGATCACTTCAATGTGCTTGTCGTTGATCTTCACGCCCTGCAAGCGATACACGTCCTGCACTTCGTCGACGATGTAGCGCGACAGCGCCTCCACGCCCTGCAAGCGCAGGATGTCGTGCGGATCGGCCGGCCCGTCGACGATCATCTCGCCCTTGTTGACGACCTGGCCATCGTGCACGAGCACCTGCTTTTCCTTCGCGATCAGGAATTCGTGCTGATTACCGTCCAGGTCCGTGATGACCAGGCGCTGCTTGCCCTTCGTGTCCTTGCCGAACGACACCGTCCCGGTGACTTCCGCCAGGATGCCCGCATCCTTCGGCGAGCGCGCCTCGAACAACTCGGCAACTCGGGGCAGACCGCCGGTAATGTCGCGCGTCTTCTGCGACTCGGTCGGAATCCGCGCCAGCACCTCACCGACCTGAACCTGTTGACCATCCTTCACCGTGATCAGCGCGCCGACCTGGAAGCCGATCTGCACCGCATGCTCGGTTCCCGGAATCTTCACTTCATCGCCGGTCGCATCGAGCAGCTTCACTTGCGGACGCACGCTCTTGGACGACTGCGAGCCGCGGCGCTTGGAATCGATCACGACGAGCGTCGACAGGCCGGTCACTTCGTCGATCTGCTTCGCGACGGTCACGCCCTCTTCGACGTTCTCGAACTTCACCGTGCCACCGTACTCGGTGATGATCGGACGCGTCATCGGGTCCCACGTCGCGAGTTGCGTACCGGCCTTGATCTGCACGCCGTCCAACTGCAGCAGCGTCGCACCGTACGGAATCTTGTGGCGTTCGCGCTCGCGGCCATGATCATCCGCGATGACGACTTCGCCGGAGCGCGAAATGACGATCTGCTCGCCCTTCGCGTTCGTGACATAGCGCATCGTCGCGGTAAAGCGCGCAGTACCGTTGGACTTCGCCTCAACGCTGGAGGCTACCGCCGCCCGCGATGCCGCACCACCGATGTGGAACGTGCGCATCGTCAGCTGCGTGCCCGGCTCGCCGATCGATTGCGCGGCGATCACGCCGACCGCCTCGCCCACATTCACCAGCGAGCCGCGTCCCAGGTCGCGACCATAGCACTTCGCGCACAACCCGTAGCGCGTTTCGCAGGTCAACGGCGTGCGCACGCGCACTTCATCGATACCGAGGCGCTCGATCTCCTCGACCGCGGTTTCGTCCAGCAGCGTGCCCGATTCGTACAGCGTCTCCTGAGTTTCCGGATTGACGACCTCGGCCACCGCGACGCGGCCGAGAATCCGGTCGCGCAGCGCCTCGACGACTTCACCGCCTTCGACCAGCGCCTTCATTGCCACGCCCTGACTGGTGCCGCAATCATCCTCGACGACCACCAGGTCCTGCGTCACGTCAACCAGACGACGAGTCAGGTAGCCCGAGTTCGCGGTCTTCAACGCGGTATCGGCCAAGCCCTTACGTGCGCCGTGCGTCGAGATGAAGTACTGCAGGACGTTCAGGCCTTCGCGGAAGTTCGCGGTAATCGGCGTCTCAATAATCGAGCCGTCCGGCTTGGCCATCAGCCCACGCATACCCGCTAGCTGGCGGATCTGCACCGCCGAGCCCCGAGCGCCGGAGTCCGCCATCATGTAGATCGAGTTGAACGACTCCTGGCGCGTCTCGTTGCCGCCGCGATCGACCACCGGCTCGGTTGACAGCTGCTCCATCATCGCCTTGCCAACCGACTCGGAGGTGGCCGACCAGATGTCGACTACGTTGTTGTAACGCTCCTGGGCGGTGACCAGGCCCGACATGTACTGGCGATCGTATTCCTTGACCTTTTTGGCGGCCTCACCCACGATCGTTTCCTTTTGCGGCGGCACGAGCATGTCGTCGACGCAGATCGAGATCCCGGCACGCGTAGCCAGCCGGAATCCGGACTGCATCAATTGATCGGCGAAGATCACTGTCTCACGCAGGCCGCAGCGGCGGAAGGCCGTGTTAATCAACCGCGAAATTTCCTTCTTCTTCAGCGGTTTGTTCAGCACGCTGAACGGCAGCCCCGGCGGCAGGATCTCCGACAGGATCGCGCGGCCGACGGTGGTTGCATACAGCGAGACCTTCGGCACGAACTTCGGCGCACCCTCGGAGCAGTCCTCGTTGGCCACCATCTCGGTGATCCGCACATTCACGCGCGAGGCCAACTCCACTTCCTTATTCTCATACGCGCGCAGGACTTCGCCCACGCCGGTGAAGGTCATCCCCTCACCCTTCGCATTGATCGCCTCGCGCGTCGCGTAGTACAGGCCCAACACGATATCCTGCGACGGCACGATCGACGGATCGCCGTTGGCCGGGAACAACACGTTGTTGGACGCGAGCATCAGCGTGCGCGCCTCCATCTGCGCCTCGAGCGACAGCGGCACGTGCACAGCCATCTGGTCGCCGTCGAAGTCGGCATTGAACGCCGCGCACACGAGCGGGTGCAGTTGGATTGCCTTGCCTTCGATCAACACCGGCTCGAACGCCTGGATGCCCAGCCGGTGCAGCGTCGGCGCGCGGTTCAGCATTACCGGGTGCTCGCGGATGACCTCTTCGAGAATGTCCCACACGACCGGCGTCTGGCTTTCGACTTCCTTCTTGGCCGCCTTGATCGTCGTCGCCACGCCCATCACCTCAAGCTTGTTGAAGATGAACGGCTTGAACAACTCGAGCGCCATCAGCTTGGGCAGGCCACACTGGTGAAGCTTGAGCGTCGGACCGACGACGATCACCGAGCGGCCCGAGTAGTCAACACGCTTGCCGAGCAGGTTCTGACGGAAGCGGCCGCCCTTGCCTTTGATCATGTCGGCGAGTGACTTCAGCGGCCGCTTGTTCGCGCCAGTCATGGCCTTGCCACGACGGCCGTTGTCGAGCAGTGAATCGACGGCTTCCTGCAACATCCGCTTCTCGTTGCGCACGATGATCTCGGGCGCCTTCAACTCGAGCAGCCGCTTCAACCGGTTATTACGGTTGATCACGCGACGATACAGGTCGTTCAGATCCGACGTCGCAAACCGGCCGCCGTCCAGTGGCACCAGCGGACGCAACTCCGGCGGCAGCACCGGCAGCACCTCGAGAATCATCCAGTCCGGCTTGATACCCGAACGCTGGAAAGCCTCGAGCACCTTCAGGCGCTTCGCGTACTTCTTGATCTTCGCTTCGGAGCCGGTGTTTTTCAACTCGGTGCGAAGCTGCTCGACCTGCGCATCGATGTCGATCGCGCGCAGCAGCTCGCGCACCCCTTCCGCGCCCATTTCGGCACGGAACTCGTCACCGTACTCCTCGACCTTGTTGTAGTAATCCTCTTCGGTCATGATCTGCCGCGCCTTGAGCGGCGTCATGCCCGGGTCGATCACGACATACGCTTCGAAGTACAGCACGCGCTCGATGTCGCGCAGCGTCATATCGAGCACCATGCCCAGGCGCGACGGCAGCGACTTCAGGAACCAGATGTGCGCGACCGGCGAGGCAAGCTCGATATGGCCCATGCGCTCGCGGCGCACCTTCGCAAGCGTCACCTCGACACCGCACTTCTCACAAATCACGCCGCGGTGCTTCAAGCGCTTGTACTTGCCGCACAGGCACTCGTAGTCCTTGATCGGGCCGAAAATCTTCGCGCAGAACAAGCCATCGCGCTCCGGCTTGAACGTGCGGTAGTTGATGGTCTCCGGCTTCTTCACTTCACCGAACGACCACGAGCGGATCTTGTCCGGCGAGGCCAGACCGATCTTGATCGCATCAAAAACTTCTTCTTGTTGGACTTGCTTGAATAGATCGAGCAAAGCTTTCATCGCTTCTCTCCAGTAGTCCGATTAGTTCCGGTCCAGGTCGATATCAATACCGAGCGACCGGATTTCCTTCACCAGCACGTTGAACGACTCCGGCATCCCCGCGTCGATCACGTGATCGCCCTTCACGAGGTTCTCGTACACCTTCGTGCGACCCGTCACGTCGTCCGACTTCACCGTCAGCATTTCTTGCAACACGTACGATGCGCCATACGCCTCGAGCGCCCACACTTCCATTTCCCCGAAGCGCTGGCCGCCGAACTGTGCCTTGCCGCCCAACGGCTGCTGTGTCACTAGCGAGTACGGGCCGGTCGAGCGCGCGTGCATCTTGTCGTCGACCAAGTGGTGCAGTTTTAGCATGTGCATGTAGCCAACTGTCACCGGGCGCTCAAACGCCTCGCCCGTGCGCCCGTCATACAGGGCCACCTGGTTCTTCGACTTCGTCATCCCAAGCTGCTGCGCCACCTCATCGGGGAACGCGAGATCGAGCATGCGCGAAATCTCTTTCTCGTGCGCGCCGTCAAACACCGGCGTCGCGAACGGCACGCCTTCCCTCAGGTTCTGCGCAAGTTCGATGACTTCATCATCGGACATCTCGTCAATCGACTCCGGATGACCCGACTCGTTATAGACCTTCGTCAGGAACGATCGCAGATCCTGCACGAGCGTCGCCTTCTTGGCCTGCAGCATTTCGCCGATACGCCAGCCCAAGCCCTTTGCGGCCCAGCCCAAGTGGGTCTCAAGGATCTGGCCAACGTTCATCCGCGACGGCACACCAAGCGGATTGAGCACGACATCGCACGGGCGGCCGTCCGCCATGTACGGCATGTCCTCGATCGGAACAATCTTTGACACCACGCCCTTGTTCCCGTGGCGACCCGCCATCTTGTCGCCCGGCTGCAAACGACGCTTGACCGCCAGGTACACCTTGACCATCTTCAGCACACCCGGGGGCAGTTCATCGCCTTGGGTGAGCTTCTTGCGCTTTTCCTCGAACGCGAGGTCGAACTGATGGCGCTTTTGCTCGATCGATTCCTTGATCGCTTCCAATTGCGCCGCTGCGTCCTCATCGGCCAGCCGGATGTCGAACCAGTGATAATGGTCCAGGTCATCCAGGTATTCGCGCGTGATCTTCGCGCCCTTCGCCAGCTTCTTCGGACCGCCGTTCACGACCTTGCCGTCGAGCATCCGCGCCAGCCGCTCGAATGCGTCGCCTTCGACAATGCGCAACTGGTCGTTCAAATCCAGCCGATAGCGCTTGAGTTCGTCATCGATGATCTGCTGGGCACGCTTATCGCGCTGGATCCCTTCGCGCGTGAACACTTGCACGTCGATCACGGTGCCGGTCATACCCGAGGGCACGCGCAGCGACGTATCCTTCACATCGGACGCCTTCTCGCCGAAGATCGCGCGCAGCAGCTTTTCTTCCGGCGTCAGTTGCGTCTCGCCCTTCGGCGTCACCTTGCCGACCAGCACGTCGCCCGCCTCGACTTCGGCGCCAATATAGACGATGCCCGATTCGTCCAGGCGACCCAGTTGCACTTCAGCCAGGTTCGAGATGTCGCGCGTGATTTCTTCTGGCCCGAGCTTCGTGTCGCGCGCCACGACATTAAGCTCTTCGATGTGGATCGACGTATAGCGATCGTCGGCGACGACGCGCTCGGAGATCAGGATCGAGTCTTCGAAGTTATAGCCATTCCACGGCGTGAACGCGACCAGCATGTTCTGACCGAGCGCAAGTTCACCCAGATCCGTCGACGCGCCATCGGCGATCACGTCGCCACGCGCGACACGGTCGCCGACCTTCACGATCGGGCGCTGGTTGATGTTCGTGTTCTGGTTCGAGCGCGTGTATTTGATCAGGTTGTAGATGTCGACGCCGACCTCACCGGCCACTGCTTCGTCATCGTTGACGCGAATCACTACGCGGCCCGCGTCGACATAGTCGACCACGCCACCGCGGAACGCCTGCACCGTCGTGCCGGAGTCCACCGCGGTCGTACGCTCGATACCGGTGCCGACCACCGCTTTTTCCGGTCGCAGGCAAGGCACCGCCTGCCGCTGCATGTTCGAGCCCATCAATGCACGGTTTGCATCATCGTGCTCGAGGAACGGAATCAGCGACGCGGCCACCGACACGATCTGCGACGGCGCGACGTCCATGTATTGGATTCGGTCCGGCGTGACCATCAACGTTTCACCCGCTTCGCGGGCCGAGACCAGTTCGTCAATCAGCTTGCCTTCGTCGTCGATCGCCGCATTCGCCTGCGCGATCACGTACCGACCTTCCTCAATCGCGGACAGATAGTCGATCTGGTCGGTCACCTTGCCGTCGATCACCTTCCGGTACGGCGTCTCGAGAAAGCCGTATTCGTTCAGGTGTGCATACAGCGCCAGCGAGTTGATCAGGCCAATGTTCGGACCTTCCGGCGTTTCGATCGGGCACACGCGGCCGTAGTGGGTCGGGTGCACGTCGCGCACCTCGAAGCCAGCGCGCTCCCGCGTCAAGCCGCCCGGCCCCAGCGCGGACACACGCCGCTTGTGCGTGATCTCCGACAGCGGGTTGGTCTGGTCCATAAACTGCGACAGCTGCGACGAGCCGAAGAACTCGCGAATCGCCGACGAAATCGGCTTCGAGTTGATCAGGTCGTGCGGCATCAGGTTCTCGCTCTCGGCCTGGCCCAGACGCTCCTTCACCGCCCGCTCCACGCGCACTAAACCGGCGCGGAACTGGTTTTCGGCCAGCTCGCCGACACAGCGCACGCGACGGTTGCCGAGGTGGTCGATATCGTCGACCTCGCCCTTGCCGTTGCGCAACTCGACCAGAATCTTAATCGCCGCGAGGATGTCATCGTCGGTCAGCGTCATTGGACCGTGAATCTCATCGCGACCGACGCGGCGGTTAAACTTCATGCGGCCGACCTTCGACAGGTCGTACGCATCCTCGCTATAGAACAGACGGTTGAACAACGCCTCGACCGCTTCCTCCGTCGGCGGCTCACCTGGCCGCATCATCCGGTAGATCGCGATGCGCGCAGCAGTCTTGTCGATGGTCTCATCGATACGCAGCGTCGAGGACATGTACGGGCCTTGGTCCAGATCGTTTGTGTACAACGTCTGGATTTCCTTCACGCTCGCTTCGCGCAGCTTCTCGAGTACGCCCTCGGTGATCTCGTCATTCGCATTGGCAATCACCTCGCCAGTGTCCGCGTCGATCACGTTCTTTGCGAGCACACGACCAATCAGGTAGTCCTCTGGCACCGAGATGTACTTCGTCTTCGCATTCTCGAGGTCACGGATGTGCTTCGCGTTGATCCGCTTGTCCTTTGGGACAATGACCTTACCGTCCCGGTCGGCGATGTCAAAGCGCGCGACCTCGCCTCGCAGCCGCTCGGGCACGAACTCCATCTGCGCGCCTTCGTTCATCAACGTGAAGTTGTCGAACACGAAGAAATTCGCCAGGATCTGCTCAGGCGTCAAGCCGATAGCCTTCAGCAGGATCGTCACCGGCATCTTGCGGCGACGGTCAACACGGAAGTACAGAATGTCTTTCGGGTCGAACTCAAAGTCCAGCCACGAGCCGCGGTACGGAATGATCCGCGCCGAGAACAGCAGCTTGCCCGAACTGTGCGTCTTGCCCTTGTCGTGCTCGAAGAACACGCCCGGCGAGCGGTGCAGCTGCGAGACGATCACGCGCTCGGTGCCGTTGATCACAAACGAGCCGGTCGGCGTCATGAGCGGAATCTCGCCCATGTACACTTCCTGCTCCTTGACCTCCTTAACGACCGGCTTGGTCGGCGATTCCTTGTCGAGGATCACCAGGCGGACCTTTGCCCGCAACGCGGAGCAGTAGGTCAGGCCACGCTGCTGGCACTCCTTGACGTCGAACGCCGGCGACGACAGCGCATAGCTGACGAACTCAAGCCGGGCGAAGCCATTGTGCGAGACAATCGGGAAAACCGATGTGAACGCGGCCTGCAACCCTTCCGGCTTGCGTTGTGTGGCGGGCACATCCGCTTGCAGGAAAGTGCTGAATGATTCAAGCTGGGTGGCCAGCAGGAAAGGAACCGGGTGAACGATGGGGCGCTTCGCGAAACTTTTGCGAATACGCTTCTTCTCGGTGAAGGAATAGTGCATACGATCTCCGAATCACGGCGGGATGGTTCATTGCTCCGACAGCAGTGAACCGGATTGCCCGAGTGTTCACCGACTGAGACCCTGTGGCCGTCCAAACGCTCGAACGGACCAATAAGCTTGGTGGTTGGCCGCTACCAACCGCTGGCTGACGGCAGCGGATGCCCATGTTGCCCGCTACCCGACCAAACTTGCCTTCTGCAGTCGCTTCAGAAGACAAAGAAAAGGGCATGTGCCGTGCACGATGGCCTTTTCTTTGGCTTCTTTGGTGATCATCGCGGTGCCCAACCTGCATGGCGCCCGCCTGATCTAAAAAGCGCAAAAAGGCTGACGGTCCGAAACCGCCAGCCCTTTGCGCAAAATGCCGAAAATTACTTGATTTCAGCTTTCGCGCCAGCGTCTTCGAGCTTCTTCTTCGCTTCTTCAGCCGCAGCCTTGGGCACACTTTCCTTCACGGGCTTCGGTGCGCCGTCAACCAGGTCCTTCGCTTCCTTCAGGCCCAGGCCCGTCAGTTCACGAACGGCCTTGATGACCGACACCTTGTTCGCACCGGCTTCGAGCAGGTTGACCGTGAATTCGGTCTGCTCTTCCACCGCAGCGGCAGCACCACCGCCGGCACCCGCCGGGCCCGCAACGGCCAGCGCAGCGGCCGACACGCCAAACTTCTCTTCGAACGCCTTAACCAGCTCGTTCAGTTCCAGAACCGACATCGCGCCAACGGCTTCCAGGATGTCTTCTTTTGCGATTGCCATTTAAAATACTCCTAACTTGGAATTTGGATTCTCAGCCAACGATCCGCGTCCAGCCGGGCTCGCACCCGGCCGCCTGTCAGGCCGGCTCGCCCTGCTTCTTTTCGGCCAGCGCGGCCAGAGCACGCGCGAAGCCGGAAACAGGTGCCTGCATGACGCCCAGCAGCTTCGCGAGCAGTTCCTCGCGGCTCGGGATGGAAGCCAGCGCTTGCACGTCAGCCTTGTCCATCACCTTGCCTTCGTAGGAGCCGGCCTTGATCACGAGCTTGTCGGTGGTCCTGCCAAAGTCATGGATGACTTTGGCTGCCGCGACTGCGTCGTCCGACATGCTATAAATCAAGGGACCGGTCATCTGCTCGGCGAGCGGGGCAAACGGCGTACCCTCGACCGCGCGACGCGCGAGCGTGTTCTTCAACACGCGCAGGTACACCTGTTGCTCGCGCGCCTTCGCACGAAGCTTGGTCAGATCGCCAACCGCAATCCCACGATATTCGGCCAGCACGATGGTCTGAGCTTTCGCGACTTGCGCAGAAATCTCAGCCACGACGGCCTGCTTATCTTCACGACTGAGTGGCACGTTTAACCTCCAGATTCGGTACGCTAGGGGATCGTTTCCGACCACGTCGCGCACCGCGTTTCATAAACGGCGTCCGAGGTTGTTAGGAGTATTTCCGCCGGTACGCTTGTCACAGCGCCCTGCTTCCATCCTGCAAAACTATTTCGGGTTCGCCATCTGCGTTGGCTGACAATTAAGGTCAGGTGATACCAGGCACCCTTCCGCCAACGGTCTTTGACAACCGGTCGCGTCGTCCAACAGTAACGACACAACCGCCCAAAGTCTGTGTGTGGCGAGGCGCGACCACCGTCGCATCTCGCCGCGCTATCAATCGTTACGCGACAACCGTGCTCGAGTCCACGCGCACACCCACGCCCATCGTGCTCGACACCGCGATCTTACGCAGATAAACGCCCTTGCTTGTCGCCGGCTTTGCCTTTTGCAGCGCGTCGACCAACGCCGTAAGATTCGACTTTAGCGCGGTCGGTTCGAACGACGCACGGCCGATCGTTGCATGGATGATCCCGGCCTTGTCGACACGGAACTGCACCTGCCCCGCCTTCGCGTTCTTCACCGCGGTCGCCACGTCCGGCGTAACCGTGCCCACCTTCGGGTTCGGCATCAAGCCGCGCGGACCCAGGATTTGGCCAAGCGTACCGACCACGCGCATTGTATCCGGCGACGCGATCACGATGTCGAAATTCAGATTACCCGCCTTGACCTGCTCGGCCAGGTCTTCCATCCCGACGATGTCGGCGCCCGCGGCCTTCGCCTGCTCCGCCTTGTCGCCTTGCGCGAACACGGCAACGCGCACGCTCTTGCCAGTGCCCGCCGGCAACACGACCGAGCCACGCACCACTTGATCCGACTTTTTCGCGTCAATACCCAGCTGCACCGCGACATCGATCGACTCATCGAACTTGGCGGTCGCGCATTGCTTCACGAGCGCGAGCGCATCGTCCACGGGATACAGCTTCAGGTGATCGACCTTGCCTCCCAGTGCCTTCAGGCGCTTCGAAACTTTGGCCATTTACACACCCTCCACGGTAATGCCCATCGAACGGGCGCTGCCAGCGATCGTACGAACCGCCGCATCGAGATCAGCTGCGGTAAGATCCGGCATTTTCGTCTTGGCGATTTCTTCGGCTTGCGCGCGCGTGATCTTACCAACCTTGTCCGTGTGCGGCTTGCTCGAGCCTTTGTCGACCTTCGCCGCCTTCTTGATGAGCACGGTTGCCGGCGGCGTCTTCAGGACGAACGTGAAACTCTTGTCCGCGTAGGCGGTAATCACGACCGGCGTCGGCAAACCCGGCTCGAGGCTCTGCGTTTGCGCGTTGAACGCCTTGCAGAACTCCATGATGTTCAGACCGCGCTGGCCCAGCGCTGGACCGACGGGCGGCGACGGATTGGCTTTACCTGCAGGAATCTGCAGTTTGATAAAGCCGATGATTTTCTTTGCCATTTGAAACCTCGGGTGAACGCTTAGCGTTCGGTGAGTAATAACGCGCTTTCCGGCAAACCGTACCCGCGCTCCTCAACAGCCAATGAAGCGGGCTGTCAACACTTTGCTGCGTAACGTGCCGCGTCACGCATGAAATCCCTATCAGACCTTCTCGACTTGGCCGAACTCAAGTTCGACCGGCGTCGCGCGACCAAAAATCGTCACCGAGACACGCACGCGCGACTTCTCGTAATTGACTTCCTCGACGCTGCCGTTGAAATCTGTGAACGGACCTTCCTTGACGCGAACCAGCTCCCCGACCTCGAACAGCGTCTTCGGCCGCGGCTTTTCGACGCCCTCTTGCATTTGCGACATGATCTTGTCGACTTCACGCTGCGAGATAGGGCTCGGACGATTCCGTGCACCGCCGACGAAACCGGTCACTTTGGCGGTATTTTTCACCAAATGCCATGTTTCATCAGTCATTTCCATTTCGACCAGCACGTAGCCCGGAAAGAACCGGCGCTCGGTGACCGACTTGTGCCCACCCTTGATCTCGACGACCTCTTCGGTCGGGACCAGAATCTGGCCAAACTTGTCCTGCATGCCGGCACGTTCGATGCGCTCCTGCAGCGCACGTTGCACGCTTTTCTCCATCCCGGAGTAGGCATGCACGACGTACCAACGCTTTCCACCCGATGACGCTGCGCTATCGCTCATATCATTTCCAACCTAGAATTAGCGAGAAGATGACCCATTCAATGGTCTTATCGCTAACCCAAAGATAGATCGCCATCACCAGCACAAAACCAAATACAACTAACGTCGTCTGGCCAGCCTCTTTGCGGGTTGGCCAGACGACCTTGCGCACCTCGCGGTACGAGTCCTTCGCGAATGCAATAAAGCCCTTGCCTGAGGCAGAGGCGAGCGCCGCCGCGATACCCGCAGCGATGCCGACCACCAACGCCGCGCCACGCACATACCAATCATGCGTGCCTAGCAGGTAGAACCCGGCGATCCCGGCGATCACAAGCAATACGCCCAGCGCAAGCAATAGCTTGTCGCTTGCGGTATTCACAGTTTCGACGGATGGATTCGCCATAACACCCTAAACGAACGCGCCGCATAAGCGGCGCTGTATTGGCAGGGGCAGAGGGAATCGAACCCCCAACCTTCGGTTTTGGAGACCGACGCTCTGCCAGTTGAGCTATACCCCTAAAACCCTGTCGGGGCAGCTATCGCTGCCCCTATCGCGATCATCAAATAACTGGCTTACTCGATGATTTTGGCGACGACACCGGCGCCGACGGTACGGCCGCCTTCGCGGATCGCAAAGCGCAGCCCTTCTTCCATCGCGATCGGCGCGATCAACTTGACCGTGATCGACACGTTGTCACCCGGCATCACCATTTCCTTGTCCTTGGGCAACTCGATCGAGCCGGTCACGTCCGTCGTGCGGAAATAGAACTGCGGCCGGTAGTTGTTGAAGAACGGCGTGTGGCGCCCGCCCTCATCCTTGCTCAGCACGTACACTTCCGCCGTGAAGTGCGTGTGCGGCGTGATCGTGCCCGGTTTGGCCAGCACTTGGCCGCGCTCCACATCCTCGCGCTTGGTACCACGCAGCAGGATACCCACGTTGTCCCCGGCCTGGCCCTGGTCCAGCAGCTTGCGGAACATCTCCACGCCCGTGCACGTCGTCTTCGTCGTGTCACGGATACCGACGATCTCGATTTCCTCGCCAACCTTGATCACCCCGCGCTCCACGCGGCCCGTGACCACCGTGCCACGACCCGAGATCGAGAACACGTCTTCCACCGGCATCAGGAACGTGCCATCCACCGCACGCTCCGGCGTCGGGATGTACGTGTCCAGCGCATCGGCCAGGCTCATGATCGCTGCCTCGCCCAACTCGCCCTTGTCCCCTTCCAGCGCCAGCTTCGCCGAGCCCTTGATGATCGGCGTATCGTCGCCCGGGAACTCGTACTTGGACAGCAGCTCGCGCACTTCCATTTCCACCAGCTCGAGCAGCTCCGCGTCGTCCACCATGTCGCACTTGTTCAGGAACACGATGATGTAGGGCACGCCCACCTGACGCGCCAGCAAAATATGCTCACGCGTTTGCGGCATCGGGCCGTCTGCGGCCGACACCACCAGGATCGCGCCGTCCATCTGCGCCGCGCCCGTGATCATGTTCTTCACGTAGTCCGCGTGACCCGGGCAGTCCACGTGCGCATAGTGACGCTGCTCTGTCTCGTACTCGATGTGCGCCGTGTTGATCGTGATACCACGCGCCTTCTCTTCCGGCGCCGCGTCGATCTCGTCGTACTTCTTCGCTTCGCCGCCAAACTTCGACGACAGCACCGTCGCGATCGCCGCCGTCAGCGTGGTCTTGCCATGGTCAACGTGACCGATCGTGCCCACGTTCACGTGCGGCTTGGTCCGTTCAAACTTGCCTTTGGCCATATTCGACTCCTAACAGGAATTTGGTCCGTTGCGCCGCGCGCAAACGCATCACCGACACTTGCTGGTGCCCATGGGCAGGATCGAACTGCCGACCTCTCCCTTACCAAGGGAGTGCTCTACCACTGAGCCACATGGGCGAACATCTGAAACGCTGGAGCGGGTGAAGGGAATCGAACCCTCGTCGTAAGCTTGGAAGGCTTCTGCTCTACCATTGAGCTACACCCGCGAGGTGCTCCCACCCAATACCGCTGCTGCAAAAATTCTGGTGGAGGAGGTTGGATTCGAACCAACGTAGGCGTAAGCCAACAGATTTACAGTCTGCCCCCTTTAGCCACTCGGGCACCCCTCCGCAGAGAACTGACGATTATCGGCTAATTAAGTGCGAGTGTCAACAACTCTGCAACCGCCCGCCGACTTGGCGACCGTCAGTCCTTTGCCTTCCGGCAAGATGAGAATTGTCAACTACACGGGCGCCGAAGGCAAGCGATATACGTATCGCTGGCGGTTACTGGCTTTCGAGTGGCGAAATCGCCGCAACGGCGCACCGGTTTAGGACAGGATTCACTGCATAGCAGGCGCGGCCGTCGAATGCATGCCACTGAGCACCAGGGCGGCCTGGCGTGACGCATCGGTGGCCATCACCAGCAGCTTGCCACTGTCGAGCACCGCCGCGCCCGTGTACACCGTGCCGGGCGTTGAGCAAGGCGCGGGCCCGGCCGTGACCGTCACGTCGTACAGGTTGCCCACCGTGCGCGGCTGGAACGTACCCGTCAGCGTGCACGCATTGGCTGTCCGGGCGTTCAGCGTGCCGCCCTCATCGATCTGCAACGTGACCCCCTGGTCGTCCACTAGCGTTTGCGCGTCCCCGCCACTGTACGTCCCAGCCAACGCTGTGAGCGTTGGCTGCCGCTCGTACAGTGACTGGTAGGTCGAGCCGAACTCCACCCCCACCGCGCCCGACGCATTCGTGCTGCGGCCGCACAAGCAGTCCTTGTACACGTAGCTTGCGTCCACCCGTTCCGCGTCGCTCGTGCGCTGCGCGAAGTCATAGCGGATCGCGTCCGTCGAGGTGAACGTGCCGCTGGCCTGCGTGCCGCTCGTCGTACTCGTGCCACTGACGAAGCCGCCCAATCCCGGCATGCCGCGGTCGTAGGCGATCCAGAACACGCCATCATCGCGAACGATGCCCACCTCGCGCTGGCCCGGTGTCGTCATGCCCACGTAGTATCCTTGCGCAAGGCTCGCCACTGGCCGATTGCCATCATTGCCGGGACGACCGCCATTCGGGCCGCTTCCGGCATTGGCGCCCCTATTGGCTGCGGAAGGCGAAACCTCCGTCAGCCCACTGTTGCAGCCGGTTAGGATCCCGACAGAAATAGCCGCAATCGCAATCAACGCCACCTTCATTTTTCTCATCTCCTTTCGTTGAGCCGGATTTACGTTATCCGATACAAATCGTTGCTTAACCGACTTCGCATCCTCGGTCTGCTAACGCACAAAGATTTGGGGCGCCGACGGAAGACAGTGCGACAACGGCTTGCGATATAGGCCGACAGACTTGTCTGATAAGGCGCCTAACGCGAAGAATGAGAATGTATGCGGATCTCGGCGCCTCGTATCGTGTTCGTTTATTCAACGCTGACTTCGTGTTGCCTTATTAGCGCTTTGCGAGAGAGTGGGATGTCCAGGCAGGGACGAACGCCATCAGGTTCTGATGTAATAGGTCATCACGTCGCGCGCGGTATGGACGGTTACGTCATACCCATCGCGGGCTAGTGTGATACGAACCGCAACCCTATGAATCTCGCAATCGAGCCGGTATCGGACCGGCGAGCGCCATAACTGATTGACCTGGCGTCGGACTCAATTGCGCCATGCGGTGGGTGTAGGAAGGGCGGCTATCCCTTAGTGTCGCTCGAGCGTTGGGCCGAGCAGCGCGTTTCCGGGCTATCTCAAAGCGCTGCGAACGAACCCGGGGCCAGGACTGACGAGCCGGGCGATCGACCAATAGGCGTATGCCAATGGCGCGACGCTGAAATTGATTCAGCCGGGCAAACCGGCGCAGAATGTATTCATTGAGTCGCTCAACAGCAAGTTCAGCGATGAACGTGTCAATAAGCACGGGTTCACGAGCCTCGTGCGTGCTCGAGCAGCCGTCGCGGTGTAACACCTGGGCTATAGCGAGCAACGTCCACACAGCACACTGAATTACCTTTCACTAACAGAATTCGCGGCGAAACATCGACAACAGCAAATATTCCTGCCACTTTCCAGCAGTGGGTCTAAAGGGACTTTGCTAAAAGCACCGTAGGCTCTAGTAAAGAGAATAGGTCAAATTTGTCGAGTTCCTTCTAGGCAGCGCAGGGTCACTATAGCCGAGCGCGCTGCCTGTTTAGAACTGCGAATATGCAGCCTCGTGGCCGGTGCTCGAAGCCACTAGGATGGCATAACCAAGTGCATCATCCAGTAAAAAATTAGATTTGGTGGCTTTCGACAGGTTTTGGCAATGCTGAAGCATTGCCGTCCCAAGCTCCACCACCCGCATTTTGAGCCCCTTCATCCATATTATGGCTCTGTACTGTCTTACCATCCGTATTTTTTAACACTTCCCTAAGTTCTGCTGCTGCTTGAGCCACCATATCTTGAGGCATTATTGGCTTCCAGTTGTTGCCATCCCATATGCTCCAGGGATTAGTAGTATTATTGGGATCCAGCTTTAGACTATCTTTTGACAGATTCCCGTCCGGCCCAATATAAGAGCGAGTCGGGTCGATACCATGCATTGAGCTGATGGGGTCCATATCCACTCCTCATAAACAGTTAACAAAACGCCTCGCCTCGTAAACGCGTTGCGCGTTACGCAGTGTGCCGATGGCACGACAAGGCCAGATGCGTTTTCCGAAATGAACCAGCACCATACGAAGTGCGTCATCTCATGTCGTTTATGCTGCAAGCCAAGCCAGGCTGCTATGCGTTTCTCGGCAATGGCAGTGGTGCGCATCGGGCCGCGGGGCACGGCTTAGGCCCCTGCGAGTTGCATAACGCCAGCTACGACTTTAATGACGCATTGCTGGGGATGGGCGCAACCTATTGGGTCAAGCTTGCCCAAGCGTGGTTGCGCTCAAGCTTGTGCCGGTCAAGCAGTCTCATGCCGGGTTGACGGCGATTGGCCGCCAGGCATGTTTCGGGGGGTGAGGTTCAAAGGGACATTGCCGCGCGCGTGCGCGAGTGGGGGGAGCCGACGTGCTGAGGACAGGGCACAAGGGAAGGCCCCAAAGCATCACGCCCGCTTCGGGTCGAAGCGGGCGTGGGAGGGGAAAGGGGGAGCCT
>NZ_JAHKSP010000020.1:0-1566 GCF_021733735.1 Mycetohabitans sp. B2 | reverse complement strand
TGCATGCAGCGAGGGGTCGAATCATAGGCCAATGACGCGTCCACCGCAAGGGCCCCGCAGATATTTTTTTGCCAACACGTTTTGTCACCTAACCCCTAGCATGACCAATACGCCCACGCCTCGCCAGTCCTTGCCACCCCATTCAACGTGGTGGCGCAACAAACTACTCCAGCGGCACCGCGCCGGCTACCTCACCCCAGATATTCGCTGCTACGGCGCTGTCGTCGCACAACTGGTCCCACGGCATGAGGCTCCACCTATGTTCGCCACCGTTCAACCCAATATTTCTCCGCCGTTATGAAAATAGCATCCACCTCCCAACGCGGAAAGCAATGCAATAATGGTCACTTGCAGCCAGACGTTAGCCACGCAGCCACTGCGAGGATTGCTTTCTTTGAACCGCGCCGCGCCTTGATGCGGGTGAACTGGACGAACAGGTAGCTGTTCTTCGTACGTACTGCGGCTCATGCAGCCGTCACGAGTGCCGTCTTGAGCCAGGTGCCGCTCTTGCGCACGCGCGTACTGCGGCGCTTACCAGCGCTCTCATCATTGCGCGGACACAGTCCGGCCCACGATATGAGGTGAGCGGAATCAGCAAAGCGCGTCATGTCGATCCCAATCTCGGCCACCAGGACCCGCGCAGTCAGGTCACCGACGTCAGGAATGGTTCTTCGTGCTGCCGGATTGGCGGCAGAGCAAGTCCCACTGCTGCATCCAGACCAGTCAGCGCGTGCTCAAGAGCCTCGATGAGCTGCAAATGCAGCGCGAGCATCGTACGGTGATGGGAAGTGATGCGCCCGCGCAATGCCTCACGTAGTTTATTCGTCTTCTTGAGCGCGTGTCCTTGCGCCAATGCCGCGAGCAGCACCGGATCGTCTTCACCCTAAATGATGACTTTCAGGATCGCGCGCCCGCTGCCGCCAAGTACGTCAGTCAGGACGCTACCCAGTTTGAGATTGGCATCCTCAAGCACCTTCTGGATACGCAGACAATGCTGGGCGATCTCACGCGTCAGCTGTTTGCGTGTGCGTGTCAGATCACGTAACGCCTGAATCGCAGCCGGCGGCACGAAGCTGGAGCGAATCAGCCCGTGTGCGAGCAGCTCTGCGATCCACGTCGCGTCATTGACATCGGTTTTGCGGCCAGGCACATTCCGGATATGCGCAGCGTTGCCCAGCACGAGTTCGAAGCAGCCTTCGAGAACGTGCCACACGGGTTTCCAGTAAACGCCGGTGGCTTCCATGGCCACGTGGGAACAGCCATGGACGGCCAACCAGTGCGACAGCGCAAGTCATCCCTTTGTGGTAGTGCAAAAGCTATGCACTTCATGGTGCTCTGGCGCAGACACACAACGGATGCAGGCAATGATGATGTCCTTATGTATGTCCAGCCCTGCACAGCGCGAATAAAGTACCTGCAAGAGAAAGAATGGCAGCGGCGACAACTCTCGTTATCGGATTCTGGTAAGCGTGCTCCGGCAGGGCCACGTGCCCTCGATCACAATTCTGATCTTTACCCACATCTCGGCGTGGCGCGGCTTGTAAGCTGGCGCGCCCGATGTTAACT
>NZ_JAHKSP010000019.1:0-18313 GCF_021733735.1 Mycetohabitans sp. B2 | reverse complement strand
CACCAAGATGTATCGCATCTTCAGGCAAAACGAGTGACCCATATTTGTGGGTAAACCTCAGATCACAATTCGGGGTGCTCGCAGGGTTGCGGGTCCAACTCTCAAACGGGCTCATTGCACCAAATAATGGGCCGACCTCGACCACCGCTGTCTCGTAATCGTATTCCTTCTAGATCCGCCTGCAGCAGTCGTGCGCTTCATTCTTCGGGGTCCGGCACAGCCCGATAAAGCACTCTCAAGTTTCAACTGGGCCGAAAATCGCCGGGCAGGTCAGCCTCCCTGCAGTGGGTGCACTGGTTCAATCACATCCGACTGCTTGGGTCCATCGGGCACATTCCTTCGGCTGAGACTGAGGCAAACTACTGGCGCAAACTCGCCAGCCAGCCCCCTGAAACGACCTCGACTTAAACCAACTGGCCTTTTTAAAAGCCGAGGCGATTCAATAGTTTCGGCTACGCTCCTTGAGCGTTGCGTATCCGCGATAAATGCTCGAGTACCGTTGTACGTGTCTGCCCAGTAAAATGGTTACGGTCCATAAAAGCCGTAATTTCGTTGACTGCGTCTTGCCCTTTTGAAGTTCTCAACACATAGCTCGTCTCGCTAAATACCCTTAGCAGTTCCGCTGTACTGCTGCCGTCAAGCAGCCTCAATGCGCGTTGCCACACGTGCTTTGAGAGCGCATCGTCCAGCCTATGGGTACGCCCCAGCAGGCTGATTGCGACCTGCACGCGCTGCGTCGGCAGCACGCGCAGCAGCGCCGGCTCCAGTAACTGAAATTCATGCACGTGTTGCTCGCGCGGTAGCTCAGCCAACCCGACTGGAAGATAGCGCAGTGCGACGCCCAGCTGCTCGTCCGAAAGCGATAGTGCCAGCTGTCGCATTTCTGTGTACCGCACTGCACGGGCTGCTTCGGGCAGCTCCTGTATAGCGGCGGCTAGCGCGCCGACCGATGCGCCTTGTTGTGAGGGGGGCAAATATAGGGTCTGTTGCTGTAGTACGGCATAGGTTGAGAGAGCCTTGCTCCCGTCAGGGTCAACCCGATGGTCGGATCGCAGTCGTTTAGCCAATACAGGGATTAGCTCGGCTTTTTGAGACATATTCAAGTATGGAAGCCGGCAGAGCACCATTTCATATTTTTCAAAGTACTGGGACGGCGTCCATATAAAGACAAGCGCATTGGCCAACTCAGGCCAAAAATTTTCTTGATCGGGTTGGCGCTGTGCAGCTATTGCATAAGCAAAATTAAATACTTTGGACCGCTGGCTAGCCATGATGTAAACCAATGAGGCAAGCATTCTTTTTTGTAAAATTAGGCCCTGTTTTGGGAGGCGGTCGGCCGCCGCAAACAGTTTTTTAAATGCCTTGGCTTTTTGCACTCTGGATAGCCCCAATGATTGCGATCGTTGCCAAAGTGCTGTGAGAGGCTCGGCCCTTATATCCGGCTCGGCTTGAATACGCTCGATGTCATCGATTAACTGCTGTAGCGACGTGAGATCGGAGACGTGAGCCGCTTGCTGGTAACAGCGCCAAGCCCATCGCCGCTCTTCCATTAAATAATAGGTGCGCTTGTTTACCAGTGAAAAAGCGGGGATATCGTCGAGCGACAAATGGTCAGCAATCTGTAAAATGACTTCGGTCGGCAGCGCAGGGTAAGCTGCAAGCCTTTTTACCGGTGTGTCGGATACGGGGCTTACGGAACGTTTAATGCCTATGGGCAGTGTAGACGGAGCTTGCTGGTTGGCGCGCTTGTCCACCGCATAAACGGCAGCTTGAGTGTCGTTTAAAGTAGCGTTTAAATCAAAGTCCATCGTCAAGCTCGGTAAGGAGTGAAGGGCGCGCAATGCGAAGCGATGTTGTTGCCGATGAACGAGGTCACTACATCGTATGCTGGCAATGCAAACTGTTGGAGAAGTTAGTGCAAAGCTGGCAATGCTAAGATAGTCTTACTTTACCTGGCAAGCTACAAGACGTTCGGCTTGAATATCAGGCAAGCCAACCGATAACGCGAAGAACGAGTCGTTCAACGGGCGCTTGCGTGAGCAATGCCTAAACGCGCATGGGTTCTTGTCACTCGAAGACACCAAGCGCAAAATCGAGGCCTGGCGCGAGTACTATAATGAGGCGCGTCCCCACTCTGCACTGAAGTAGATGACGCCCGCCGAATTCGCCCACCAGTGCAAGCCCCGGGCCGATTCGGCCCACCCCGAAGAGCCGGAAATTTCCACTTTAGAACGGCACTGATTTGGGGATAGCCTCAACTTATCGCACAACTTCTAGTAGAGGCCGCATGGGAGCGGGCCCCGCAGACACGCATGCACCCGTAACAGTGCTTTCATAATTGACTGGCGAAGCTGCGCTCCGCTGTTTCCTTACGGCGCGTTTCCATCACAGTTCACCTGCAACACTTGTAATTGTATTTGAAAGAACCTATATTTTTTTGCGGGCCCATTCGAATTGTGAATTAACAAACTTCTTTGTAGGGGTGAGGTTAACCATGCGCAAAACAATCAAACTTATTTTGATGCTTTTGTTCTCGCTTATGGCATCGTCAGCTTGGCCCGATGTCGGAGATGTCGATACTGAAGGATACTCCATGGTCACCCGCAACCAGACTAGCACAATACGGGTCCAAGACATTCAAGTGACAAATGTCGTGGAAGAAGGCGCTACATGTCTTGAGAACGGTCGTCAAGCCAGGAACGCCAACGGAACACCACTCTTTTGCCAATCCGGTGTGTGGCAGTTGGCCGTTCCGCTTCCACAATATCAAATCGTCTCCAACTATGCATGTGGAGTCGACAATCTGATCATCCCATGCCCAGCCGGATGGCAAGTTGTAAGCGGCGGCGGAAACGTATGGGCGCCCCAATGCGGCGCGCAACCAACTGGTGGAACAAGTGACGCTGCGGGTTTTTGGATGTCTGCCGGACTGGATGTCTCGCAACCGACTAGCGACATGACGGGATGGTGGATTGGTGGCGTGCATGACAAGTCGCTAGGCGATAACCTACAAGGATTTGCAATTTGCGTGAAGCACTAATTGTTTGCCAAATCCGGCGAGAGATGGCCGCGAGAAATCGGACAGTCGGATAAGTGGAACGCTCGGAGCCTGAGCCGGCGATAATGCCGGCAAAGGGACCCAGAAGATGACGAAGAAAGTCTGACGGACTGACCCCGCCGAGTACGCCATCCGTGCGCGAAAGTGAGTGGACTCGCCGGTTTCCGGTTGATGCAGTTGCCGGATGGGTCCGGCGCCAGTTGCCCCAAGGCACTATGCGGGCGCATCAAGTTGTAGTGCGCGCGCCATGCTTCGATTCGCTTGTGTGCATCGTCGAGACTGATGAACGCAAGCTGGTTCAAATACGCTTCGCGCAGTCGGCCGTTGAAGCGCTCGATGTGCGCATTTTCTACCGGCTTACCCGGACGGCTGAACGGTAGTTTGACGCCATGTTCGTGCGCCCATGCGTCGAGCGCCTTGCTGACGAACTGCGGCCCGTTATCAACCTAAATTAGGGTCGGGCGCCGCCCCTGTTGACGTAGTTGCTCAAGCACGCGCGCCACGCGAACACCCGTCAACGAGAAGTCGAGCTCGATGTGCGGTTCAGGCCAACGAGCGCGCACGCCCGGCGCTGCGAATAGTCGTACTGTTCAAAAACCTGCGGCACGACTTCCCGGCGCTGCGCGGACAAGCTCACTTTTTTCCGAGAACGTCCTTTAGCACCTGGATATCGAGCACTTGTTCGGCCACCCGCCGCTTAAGCCGCTGGTTCTCCTGCTCCAACTACCGCATGCGCCGCGCTTGCGATGCATCCATCCCGCCGTAGCGGCTTCGCCCGTTGTAGAACACCCCGTCCGAAATGCGGTGTTTGCGGCACACATCTGCCACTGTCATTCCGACCTCGACTTCCTTCAACACGCCGATGATTGGCTCTTCGCTGAACCGCCACTGCTGCACGACAAGGTTTCTCCTGCGATCTTGCCACTAACTTTACAGTCGGATACTTCCGTGGGGAAAGTTCGGCGGAACAAAACAAAGCGGCTCGCATCGCTGCGAGCCGCATGAAATATGGTGGGCCTCCCGTGAGTCGAACACGGCACCAACGGATTATGAGTATTACTCGCTATCAACGCCTTACTGGGAAACCTTTACAAATCAAGGCTTGTGGGGATCGCACAGAAAGCGAAATTCGCGCTCTTTGCAGTGGTTTGGTCAATTTTTCCCCCACCCCCCTCTGCACTATTCTTGCACCAAATTGCATCATTTTGCCGCTCGTCTAAACATCCTCAGGCCCGCACCATGCGGGCTTTTCCAACACATCCCGGATGCATTAAAAGTGCGATGCTAAGCGAAGCTGGCAGGCGAGGAGAAGCTGCCCGCCAATATCAAAAGTTGACGCTTTTCCGAATCGATGGCAATCTATTCTAAGGTGCTGAACACACCTTTTCGTAGGCGGAAAACCGCTCCCGTCAGTCAAGCGGTTTTTTTGCGTCCATAGGTTCCGTGTTGTCCTAGTTACGTAGGCAACATTTGCTTATGGCCGGGTGGCGCGCAGCTATACAAGACCCGAAAGGGGAAACCTGCGGGCGGCCCTACGACCGTGTTCAAGTGCCCGGCCGCCTCTCTGAACAGGAGGCGAAATTGAACGATTCGTAGGAGGCTAACATGGCCGCGTGCACCCCTTCTCTTCAACCCTTTCAATGGGGTGAGATAGGTCTTTCCCAGATTGTCCACATCAACGGCATTCCCCAGGCGTTGGCGCTGATTGGCCAGGACATGGCGCAATTGCAGTTGGAGGTGTGATATGTCGCTCACCAGACTACTGCCCCCTCTGCACGAGATATCCGAGACTATCGCCAATGCCAGTCAGGGGATCGATGCGTTGTGCGAGTTGCTTGGCAAGACCGATACTGGACAGGTACATGCACAGTCGGTTTATCTATTACTGGACCCGTTGCGCCGCCAGTTGATAAGCGCATCGAGTGATCTAGACGACATACTGTGAGCTTTGCCGCCCCTTGCCACCGCGAGGGGCGTCATGCGCATTAGAAGCGGCAAGCAAGGTCTCAAAATATCAAAAAGTTGACGCTCTTCCGAATCGATGGCAACCTATTGTGAGGTGCTCAACACACCATCACAGGCGGAAGCCGCTCCTGTCAGTCAAGCGGATTTTTTACGCCCATAGGTTTTGCGCTGCCATCGCTACGATGGTCGCTTGCTTATGGCCGGGTGGCGCGCAGCTATACAAGACCCGCAAGGGGAAATCTGCGGGCGGCCCTGTGACCGTGTTGAAGCGCCCGGCCGCCTCTTTGAACAGAGGCAAATTCAACAGATTCACAGGAGGTCTCTCATGTCCGTCCTCTCCCTCCAGTCTCCTCAATGGAGCGATATTAATCTTTCCCAGATTGTCAACATCAACGGCACTCCCCACGCGACGAAAGCCTCGATCGGCGAACGGCTCGAATACGCCGATCTGTGTGATGCGACCAACAAAATCGTGGAACGGAATTCGTACCTGCGCCGATATTCAGTTGCCGTCAAGCTAACGACAGCAGGTGGCAAAGGCTACGCCCAACAACGCTTACGCGCACCCCAGCATTTTTGCCGGCTAGCTGTCTGGCCGATGCCGAGTTTGGTGCTGATTAGTCAAGCCATGGCGCAATCGCAGTTGGAGGTGTGATATGTCGCTCACCAGACTACTGCCCCCTCTACGCGAGGTATCTGAGGCCATCGCCAATGCCAGTCAGGGGATCGATGCGTTGTGCGAGTTGCTTGGCAAGACCGATACTGGACAGGTACATGCACAGTCGGTTTATCTATTACTGGACCCGTTGCGCCGCCAGTTGATAAGCGCATCGAGTGATCTAGACGACATACTGTGAGCTTTGCCGCCCCTTGCCACCGCGAGGGGCATCATGCGCATGAAAGTGCATCATTCGTGCATCCAAACGCATCATTTTGTTGCACGCTCAAATGTCCTCAAGCCCGCACGATGCGGGCCTTCCCGGCATATCCCGAATGCACTAAAAGTGCTGTGACAAGCGAAGCGGGCAGGCGAGGAGGGGACTGCGCGACGGCGGCCGCGACGGACGCACCTGCCCCTAGCAGGGGTACTTCGCCAAGTGGTACTGACATGACCAGAAAGAGCCTACATGGCCTTCGATCCGTATGGGTAGGGTCTGGAGAACCTCGCGCGCCGCAATGGCACAGCAGCTCGTGAAACTACCCTCTAAACGTTGCCTGGCGCTTAAACAGCCGCCAGCAACGAGCGCTTAAATTTCAGGGGATACAAAAAATCATTGCGACACATATTTTTCGGGGATACAATAATTCCGATGAAAATAACCTTTGACCAGACGAAGCGGGACGCCACGCTTGCTGAGCGGGGGATCGCCTTCGAAGACGCGGCAGTAATCTTTGAGGGCAGAACGCTTGATATGGTCGATGACCGGTTCGACTATGGCGAAGAACGGATCGTCACGGTTGGCCATCTCGATGGCAGGATGATGATCGTAGTGTGGACAGCGCGGGGCGGTGCCCGGCACGTTATATCGATGAGGAAGGCAAATGAACGCGAGAAAAAGCGCTTTGAGCAGCGACTTGGCAAAGGCTGACGCGCGCGGCGTCAAACCAGCCGATTATGAGGAAATCCCAGAACTCGGTGACGAGTTCTTCGAGCAAGCGGACGAACACCGCGCAGGCATGCTCGTGAAACGTGGTCGGGGCCGGCCAGCGGGATCAAAGAAGCAGCAGATGAACCTGCGCATCGACCTGGACGTGATCGAAGCCTACAAGGCACAGGGCGAAGGCTGGCAGACCCGCATGAATGAGGCCCTGCGCGACTGGGCGAAGAGCCACGGCATGATGCGTTAGGCCGATGCTGCGCTGATGGCTGACGCGGTGCCACTCGCGGCAGGCATATCGATCACATACGGCACAAACTGCACGATTTCGTCACCCGCCCACTCGTTGAACGCGAGGAACTGCGCCTGCAATGGCACAATCTCATTGCGGCCAAACACCTTCGCGGCGGTGTCCGCTGCGCCAAAGCCGCCGGTGTTGCCCGGCACGATCCCCAGCAACTGTGGCGGCACGCGGTGCGCAGCGAGCAAATCGTCGCGTGTCACGTTCTTGATATTGAAAAACTCGTCCTTGGCGGCCACTTCCGACACTGGGATCAGCTGGATCCCGTCCTTCTTGCCATGGGGCGCGTAGTAAAAAAGGTTACGGAAATTGCCCGGCCCCTTCGCGCTTTTGAGCGCGGCGCGCATGTCGTCGATGTCGTCCTGATTCTGTGCCGGATCGGTCACGTACAGAATAAAGCCGGCGTGACTGCCATTCTCATAGTAGCGACGACGAAACAGCGTGGACGACTCGTTGAGCCACGCCGCGTGCAGCGCGCCGAGGTACTCAGGCAAACCGTACACCTCCTGATTCACGTCCGGCTCGGCCAAATGGTGGAGTGCGCCGGGCTCGAACTCATGCACGGGCTGCCATCCATCCGTCTGCACGTAGCGCTGCAAGTCCGTCCTGCGCCGCACGTACTTGGCCGGCACCGCTTCGAATCTGAGCGTGCCACCCAGCCGGTTCGTTTGCCGCTCCATGTATCCATTGCCAAACATCAGGAAGTCCAGCGCCCAGCGACGGAACGTGTCGCGCGACAGCAGCCGGTGCGGGATGAACGTGGACGCGAGCACATTGCGCTTAAAGTACAGCGCCGACGCGTGATGCGTGCCAGCACGGAACGACTTCGCTAAGCCCGACCAACTCACCGGCGGCTCGTACCAGCCATTGATGGTCGCCAGCTCCGTATAGTCGAGCAGCTCGGCGCGATTGAGCACCGGCACTGGGTCGCCAAACGTGAATGCGGTGGCCCGGCCAGGACGACGCCGAACCGATATGCTGCGAGCGCGCCTTTGCCGCTCGGTTTTTCTCATCATAAGCAAATCTCCATAAATCCAGCATGACGAGCCGCCATGCCTTCAAGCGGCTCGTTTGATATCGCGTGCAGCACTGCCCAGGCGAGATCCGCGTGACCGGTTTGCTCGCTACGGCTGGCCTCATACGTCACCTGCCGGCCGCTGGCGGTCAGCGTCTTGCGAATGGCCATGAACGACTGCGCCAGGTCGGTCCAGCCCGCATCGAACTGCAACCGGGCACGGCCCACCACCGACAGCCCTTTGAGCACGAGCCGTCCCTTCACTTCGGGCGAGTAATTAAACGCAATCACACGCGGGTAAAACTGACGCACGAGCTGATAGACGCCCTGCCCGATGCCGGTCGTATCGATCGCCATATACGTAACGGTGTAGCGCTGCGTGATCTGCTCGATGCTGCGCGCTTGGGCTTCGAAGTCCATGCCGCGCCACTGGTGCTTTTCCAGCACGCGAAACGGGCCGTCGGCGACGAGCGGCGGCGTCACGACGACGCAACCGGCCGAATCCCCCGACAGCGCCGGGTCGTAGCCCACCCATACCGGGCGGTAGCCAAACGGTCGCGCCGCGAGCGGCTTGAAGTCGTCCGCCCACTCCTGCCATGAATCGACCATGCAACGCTGCAAGTCGGCGAGCCGGAAAATCGACGCGGTGTCGTCGATGAACTGGCACATCAGCAAGTTCGCATACTCGTCGGCGCTGTACTCATCACGCAGCTCGGCCAAGTCGAAAAGCGTGCAGCCGGCCGCAGCTGCATCCTCGACGGTGACGATCTGGCGCCACTGCCGGTCCTCGCACAGCCGGCCACCGGCCAGCGCTTGATGCGAGATGTCTAGGCGAAGGTGCTCGGCCTTTGCCCGCCCACGGTTGCGGTGCTCGCCACTCCAGAATGGATACGCTTCGTGGCTCATGCTCGATGGCGTCGAAAAGTAGGTCTTGCGCCAGTGCTTGTGCATCGCCATGCCGGAGGCGACCTTGTTTAACTCGCGAAAGCGCGGCACCCAAAAGTACTCGTCGAAATAGAAGTTGCCGTGATAACTCTGGGCGGTACGCGCGTTCGTGCCGAGGAAATACAGTATCGCTTCGTTCGGCAACACGATCGGATCGCCCGTCAAATCAACGTCGGCCGCTTCGCGCGCAAACTGCGTGATGTACTGGCGGAACACGTGCGCCTGCGCGCGACTGGCGGACAAAAAAATCTGGTTGCGTCCCGTGTCGAGCGCGTCAACCAGCGCTTCGCGCGCGAAATACCACGTCGCGCCGATCTGACGTGACTTCAGAATGTTGCGCGTGCGTTGCTGCCCAGCTCGCCACCATATCTTTTGGTAATCGAACAGTGACGCGCGAAACGCGTCAACCAGGCGGTCACGTTGCGCGTCGCTAAAATCGTTACGCGTTGGCTTTTTCTTCGGCGCGGCGTTACGTGCCGCGATATGGGGATTGAGGTCCGATTCTTTGCCACTTTCGCCGTACTTGCGCACGCGCGCAATGCGTTCGAGTTGGCGCATGAGTAGGTCAATTTCCTTGTAATCCGCGCCGTCCTTCTTATCCTTGGCGATCAGCGTGTTGACACGCTTCTCGGTCGTGAACTCAACCGTATCGATCGGTGACGCGTTATGCCAGCCGTCACGCTGCTTCCACGCTTGAACCGTTGCGCGCTTGATATCCAAATGACGCGCGATGGACGACACACGCCAGCCCTGCCAGTACAGCGCACGGGCTTGCTTGCGAGGGTCAATAGAAAGCGGGGTATAGACACTGTCCGACATGCCGCACAGCGTACCCGCGACACGCACGGGCACGCAGCGACGCCGCTACGTACCCGCTGCGCACACCGATGCGAACCGTTGAATGCGCATGCGCAAACCGCGACCATCTTGGCCACGCTTCCCTACTATTTGTGACGCCCCCATGCACACCTTAGAAAATCATGCGAGCAAGGCCAAGTGGTTTCGCATCGCCGTCGAAGGCGCGACCACCGATGGGCGCACCATCACGCGCGAGTGGATTGCGCAGATGGCGAAGAACTACAGTCGTACTCGGTATGGCGCACGCGTGAATCTCGAACACATTCGCGGTGTGCTGCCCGATGGGCCGTTTAACGCGTATGGCGACGTGCTCGCGCTTGAGGCACGCGATGAAACAGGCGAGTTTGCCGGCAAACTCGGCCTGTATGCACAGATTGAACCCACGTCCAATCTGGTCGCGCTCACGCGCGCCAAACAAAAAATCTATACGTCATGCGAGGTCGATCCCTCCTTTGCCGATACCAAGCAAGCGTATCTGGTGGGCTTGGCGGTGACCGACAGTCCAGCGAGTCTGGGTACCGAGATGCTCACGTTCGCCGCGAACGCGCAAACGAACCCGCTTGCGCCGCGTAAGCAATCGCCACAGAACGTGTTTTCCGAAGCGATCGAAACCGTCATGGAGTTTGAACCTACTGCCCTATCACAGGACAGCACTGGGTCCGTTTTTACCAAAATCGCCGACATTCTGGGTTTTATTAAAAAGAAGGGGCAAAGCGATGAAAACCGATTCGTCGATTTGGCCCGCGCAATCGAAACCATTGCCGAGCACGGCCGCAACCAAGCCGAACAAATTCAGGCCCTGCATGCCCGGCTTGAGCAGCTTAACGCCGATATCACCCGCAAGCACAACGCGCATACGGCCACGGCCCAGGCACTGGCTGAGCTGACTGCCACGTTATCTGAGCCAAGCAGCACGCCGCGCCCGGTAGCACTCGGTCAGCGCGACCCAATCGCCACCGATTGCTAACCCGCTCCTCTTTTACGTTTTCCGGAGACCGACTCCATGCGCAACACCACCCGGCAAAGGTTCAACGCGTTCGTCGCCCAGCTTGCCGAACTCAATGGCGTACCAAACGCAGCCGAGAAGTTCACGGTCGAGCCCAGCGTGCAGCAAACGCTTGAGAATCGGCTGACCGAATCGAGTGAATTTCTGCAACGTATCAACGTGATCGGCGTGGCCGAGCAGCAAGGCCAAAAACTGGGACTCGGTGTGGGTTCACCGATCGCGAGTACAACCGACACGTCGGTCAAAGACCGCACGACGGTCGATGCCACAGATCTGGACCCGAGTGGGTACTTCTGCACGAAAACCGACTTTGATACGCACCTGACTTACGCGAAACTGGACGCATGGGCCAAGTTCGACGACTTTCAAATCCGCGTGCGCGATGCCATCGTCAAGCGCCAAGCGCTCGACCGGATTTGCATCGGATTCAATGGCACGAGCCGCGCAGCGACCTCCGATCGTCAGCAACACCCGCTATTGCAGGACGTCAACAAAGGCTGGTTACAAAAGTACCGCGAACAGGCGCCAGAGCGCGTGCTTGGTGAAGGCAAAGCATCGGGCAAGATCGCCATTGGTGGCGCGGGCGCAGATTTTGCCACGCTTGATGCAGCCGTCTACGATGCGCTGTCCAATCTGGTCGAGCCGTGGTACCAGGACGATACGGCGCTGGTGGTCATCTGCGGTCGAGGCCTGCTGCACGACAAGTACTTCCCCATTCTGAACACGCAAAGTGTGCCCAGCGAGCAAATGGCCGCCGACATGATCGTAGGCCAAAAGCGCATCGGTGGGCTGCCAGCCGTGTCGGTGCCGTACTTCCCCGCCAACGCGTTTTTAATTCAGCGGCTGGACCACCTGTCGATCTACTGGCAGGAAGGCGCGCGGCGCCGTGCGGTCACCGACAATCCGAAACGCGACCGCATCGAGAACTACGAGTCCTCGAACGACGCCTACGTGGTCGAGGACTTTGGCTCGGGCTGTCTCGTTGAGAACATCGAGATTGTCGCCAAGCAGGACGCGAGCGACGACACGAGCCGGGCCCGCGCGAAGGATACACCGTGACCAGTCTGGCCAAACGTCACATCGAGCGCGTGCGGGCCGCACAGACCGCAGCACAGACTGAGCCGGGCCAGTCACTGTCGGGTGCGAGTCACTACGAGCTAATGCTGGCCAAGCTCGCCGGTGACAAGCGGCGCTTGAAGGCAATCCAGTCCGTGGCCCGCAAAATCGACGTCAAACGCAAGGTATTACCCGACTATGCCGCCTATGTTGACGGCGCCCTCGAAGGCGGGCGCGGTGGGCAGGACGATGTGTTGATGACCGTGATGATTTGGCGCATCGACGCCGGCGATTATGCCGGTGCACTGGACATCGCGCGGTATGCGCTGCGGCATGGCCTGACGCTACCCGACCAGTATGAGCGCTCGACGGCTGCCGCCATTGCCGAAGAATTCGCGGACGCGGCACTGGCCGCACTACGCGACGGTGACCCATTCGACGCGACGCAGCTGGCCGAGGTGTACGCACTCACGCAGTCGTGCGATATGCACGATCCGATCCGCGCGAAGCTGCACAAAGCGTTGGGACTGCTGGACATGCGAGCCATCGGTTGCGACAGTCTGGACGACGCCAGCGATCGAGCGCGCGTGCAGGCGGCCTTGGCGAGCCTGCGCGAGGCATTGCGGCTCGACGCGCGATCCGGCGTGAAACAGACCATTGCTCGACTCGAATCGATGTTGAGCGCCGCGCACGGCTCGGCCGCGCGTTTGTGATGAGCCCCTACGGCCATGGCGGCACCGGCGTTCCCTCGTAACACCTGACGGTAACGCGATGCGAACGCCGGTCCACCGCCATCTACCGATACCGAAACCATGAGCGGCTTTTTTGCCATCCCCGATACGCCCGGCCGCGCGCCTGCGCGCACGCCCGCTACAACAGGCACCGTCGCCAACGACGGGTGGTTTCCTGATATCGAGCTTGCCGGCCTGCGCGACGCGATGCGGCTCGATGGCACCGTCACGGACGAACGGCTGCGCCTGACCACACTGGACGCACTCGCCAGCGTCAATGACGAATTGGCAACGTGGCAGGCCGCCCAGGTCGCGGACGGCCACGCCGATCTAGCCAGTGTGCCAGCACTGCACGTCGATGGTGTCAGCGTGCACGTCGTGCGCTATCGCCGTGCGATCTACCACCGCGTGCGAGCCGACATGTTGGAGCAGTATCGCGGCTACGACACGACCAAAGCAGGCGCCAGTCGCGCTGAAGATGTCACGGACGCGATCAACGAAGCGCGGCGTAACGTGCGGTGGGCGATCAACGCGATTCGCGGCATCCCTTTGTCAACGATCGAGTTGATTTGATGAAAGTCATTTCAAGCCAAGGCGACACGCTTGATGCGTTGTGCTGGCGGCACTACGGGCGCACGGATGGGACGGTCGAAGCTGCATTTCTGGCCAATCCAGGCTTGGCCGAGCTGGGCGTCGTGCTGCCGCTAGGCACAATCATCGAGCTGCCCGACGCAAGCGCGATCGCGAGCACCGCGCCGCTTGTGCAACTGTTTGACTGACAGAGGACCTGTTCGATATGGCCGAGCCCAACACCACTACCGCAGCGGCGTTATCCGCTGTGATCGGCGTCGTCAGCGTTGTGCCCGGCGTCGACGGTAATGCACTCATTGGCGCCTTCACGGGCGCGGCCCTCGTGGTCGTTTCCTCGAAGGATATGGGGTTATTGAAGCGCACCGCGTATCTACTGATCTCGCTGGTAATGGGGTATCTCGCCGCACCGGAAATTGTGCATGCCACGCCGATACGATCGAGCGGCGTGGCAGCCTTCTTCGCGGCCGCCCTGGTCATCGTCGTCACGCTGCAATTGATCGAGCGCGTCAAGTCGGCCGATATCTTTGTGTTTCTCAAAAGGAACCGGTGACATGCAGACATCGCTGACGTTCATCGCGCTCGCCGCCTATCTGTGCACGCTACTGCGGTTACTCGCTTACCGTCGGCAAGGTGCGCGGTACCGCAAATGCATGTCATGGCTCGCGTGGATATTCATGGCTACGTTGGGCGGTACCGCCATCGATCTAGCGCTTCACAACAGGCCCATTAATCTATTCGATGCCGCGATGGCAGTCTTCATTGCTGGGTTCGCGTGGGCAGTACGGGGAAACGTGGCACGGTTACTGGACCAGCAGGCACAGACGCGATGAAGATTCTGCGTCTGGGCGATTACGGTCATGAGATTGGACTGCTACAGCGTCGGCTGATCCGAGCTGGCTACAGGCTCCAGGTCACACACGTGTACGACGCGGCAACCGAGGCGGCCGTCACCGCGCTGCAAATCCACACCGGGCTCGTGGTCGACGGCATCGTCGGACCCAAGACCATGGTTGCACTTGCACGCGGCGAGCGAGACCCAAAGCACCTAACCGACGCGGATCTCCTGCGCGCGGCGAAAACGCTTGGTGTGCCGATTGCGAGCATTCGCGCAGTTACCGAGGTCGAGTCACGCAGCGTCGGATTTCTGCCTGACGGCAGACCCACAATCTTGTTCGAGCGGCACATGTTCTGGCAGCGGCTGATGGCTCGTCGTATCGATCCCGCGCCGCTTGCCGCGAAGTATCCGAACGTCGTCGCGCCGGTTCGCGGCGGCTACCACGGCGGCAGTGCGGAGTACACGAGGCTGGCGACCGCCATCCAACTCGATACGATTGCCGCTTATGAATCGGCAAGCTGGGGCGCATTTCAGGTGCTCGGTCAGCACTGGGAGCGGCTCGGCTATGCGAGCGTCGACGAATTAGTCACGCGCATGGAAGCGAACGAGGCCGAGCACCTGGACGCGTTCGTCCGATTCGTTGCAGCCGACCGCCAGTTACTGGCCGCGCTGCGCGGCCGACGCTGGGCGCAGTTCGCCCGGAACTACAACGGTCCCGGTTATAGCCACAATCTGTATGACAAAAAGCTTGCACAGGCCTATCGCAAGTACGCGTCGGCGGCTAAGGTGGCCGCTTGAATGGAGAATCGATGAACTGGAGGCATTGGCTATGGACGTTGGCGGCCGCCGCGCTACTGGCGATCGCGACCGAAATGCACATCATTCGGTCACTGCGCATGCAACTGGATACGGCGCGCATGGCAGAGCGACGTGCCTTACAAGCGAGCGTTGAGCGTGATGCGATTATCGAGCGACTGTTGCGCGATGCACGCGAGAAGGACGCGCAGCGTGCGCAACTCGAACGCACGCGCGCGGCGATCGACACGACGCTCGCAGCCTACCAAAAGGCCTTTCGGAGATTGATCGATGAAAACAAGGCCGTTCGTACCTGGGCCGGTACTGCTCTGCCTGACGATGTTGTGCGCCTGCACGCCTGCCCCGCCATTACCGGTGCCAAGCATTACACTGAACGCATGCGCACGCGTGTGGCCGTGCACGATGCCGTCAATGGCGCCGCGCACGAACGGTGAATTGGCTGAGTCGCTGACCGCGGCCCGCGCCGCGTGGGCCGCCTGTGCTGCGCAGGTTGACATGATCGTCGAGTGTCAGGTTGCCCATCGCGATGAATAAGCCCGCGAGCTTGCGCGCTGCCCTCGTGGCCGCTCTGCCGACCCTGCAGTCGGCCCCCGACACGTTGAGCGTATTCATCGACCAGGGCGCGCTGGTTGCCACCGGCACACACTCGCTATCGTTTGAGTATCGGTATGTACTTAATGTGCTGCTCCTGGACTATGCAGGCGACGCCGATGCGGTGATGGTAGCCATCATTGAATGGGTACGCGCGAACCAGCCCGATTTGGTCACCCACGCCGATGCACGCGAGGACGGCATCACGTTCGAGGTGGATCTACTGAATCACGAAACGGCGGATCTGTCGATCAAGCTTAAACTCACCGAAAGCGTCGTGGTGCGCACCGATGCGGCGGGCCGACGCGTGATTGAGCATGTCGCCGACACGCAGATGAATGCAGGCGAAGCGATAACCTGGTCCGACCAATCATGGACGATCTAACCGCATTCGAACAATGGGCCAGCACGCTGCTCGCACGGCTCTCGCCGGCTGGCCGGCGCAACGTGATGCGCGACGTGGCGCGCGCACTGCGGCAGGCGCAAAAAGCCCGGATTGCTGCGCAGCGCAACTCCGATGGCACTCCATACGCACCACGTAAGGCACGCGCTGGCCCTAAGCAGCTGCGTAACAAGCGCGGACGAATCAAGCGCACGATGTTCGCGAAGCTGCGCGCCGCGCGGCTGATGCGCACCGAAGTCAGCGAACACGAATTGGCCGTCGGATTCGTTGGCCGTGCCTCGCGCATTGCCCGCGTGCATCAGTTCGGTGAGCGCGAGCGGGTTGCACCGCGCGGACCGTACTACCGATATCCGGTGCGCGTGCTGCTCGGCTTGACTGACACCGATCGAAGGCTGATTCGTGAGCGGCTGCTGGCCTATATATGTGAGTCACTGAGCGCATAGCATGCTATGCCTTCTAGCTGTGTCAATCGGTCTCCCCTGCCCCGTACACCGATAACTGTGCCGCATCACAGCTGCTTCTGACGTTCTGATCGACAAGGTGGTAACCGCCGGAAATTTAGCGATCGCGGCATATCGCTACGCTTATCCGCCTGCTTTCAGCTACCTTACGGCATAGCAGCGCCTCACGTTGCGTTTGTCTGACCTTTTGCTCAGCTTGCCGATGGACTTTGATCTGAATGCCGCTTTGAACGATTACCGGGCCTACATCTGCGCGTTGGAGTCGTGCCCACAACCCGCCGCGTCAGCACCGCCACGACAGCCGTTGTCCAGCGGTGCGTTGATTAACACGTCGGCCAGCAGGCCAACAACATACCAAGACCTGCCGCCCGAACTGATTGAGCGAATCGGTGACTACGTGCCCGTGCAAGACGTGGGCAATTTTTCAGCAGTCGATCGTCGTACGTATCATGCGACACAAAGTCGGCGCCTAGTCTACCGTTACTGGCAACGAGCCAATCAGGTCGAGAGCCTTGAGTCGATCAACCGCATTCTGGAAGAGATGGACAGCGCGCTGAAAGATCCGGCGCAGCACGTCGAAGCGCTTGAGGCGCTGCGCCAGCGGTTGAAAGAGCTGCCGTGGGACGAGCAAAGCGAAGCCTTCAAGCGCGTGTACGTGGCCGCGCAGCGCATTCCGAAGGACGGCGTGCGAATACAAAAGGCGATGTTATGCACGCTTGATGAATGGCTTGGACTCCAGCGTGCTGAAGCATTCGACTTCGCTCACGCGTTGGCCGAACAGCGCGGCCCCGGGCAAGACAACGTCTGGAGGGAATTGGCGATTGCGCTGTGGTCCCTCCCATCCAGCTCGCCGGCGTTTATCGAGCGTTATCAGGTACTTCTGGCGCGGCTGCCGTCGTTGAGCGTAGCCGAGCAAGCAGAGCTGATCCCAAGCTTGTCCGGTCTACTGCGGCGTTTTAATAGAACAAACCCGAGTCTGTCCGCGCTGCATGCGCTCTTACGCGACCAGGCCTTGCGCCTTCCTCCGTCTTATCAAGGCGAGGCAGTCGGCACGCTAGCGGTCGACGCAAAGGTCTTGCCCGAAGCGGAGCGGCTTATCCGTTACGTGCAAATGCGCGACCTGGCCTTATCGCTACCGGACGATCAGTGGGGCCTCGCATTGCGCCATCTGCCTGCAGGCCTCAACATGTTGCCGCCCGAGCAACGTATACAAGAGTTGGCCTTATTCGAGCGCCATTTGGCGCGTGTGCCGGAGGCGCAGCGTACGAGGGTGGCGCACGGACTGCTGTCAAGCACCTTTTATCTGGATAAGGCGCAGTCACAGCGAGTGTGGCTACAAGTGTTGAGTTTGTTCAATGGCCGGGGGGAGGCGGCATTATCGAGTTTACTCACCAGCATACCGCGGTATTACCTGCATCACCAATGGCGATTTGCCAGGCGTGAGGTCGTCCGCTTTATGGAAGCCAATCGATTTTCCGAGACGGCGCGTGCACGCATTCTGGATAGTGTGCCGTGGTGGCAAGAGTCATGGCTTAGATATGAGCCATCTTAACGGCGGTGGCATGGAGGACGAGCTATGGCGTTCGCCTCATAAGTGTTCTTGACACCGGTAAGCACGGCGGAGCTGCATTGTCTGACCGGTGCGCGTGCCGCTGCACGGTGCGCCAGATGTGTGAGCGATGACGACACAGGCGAACGCGTGCGCGCCGCTCAAGGGCCCGGCAACATAGGCGACATGGATGCCAACGAACTGTGTCGCCTGATCGCCAACCTGATCCGCAAGGGCGTGGTGCTGGACGTCAATTGCGCGAGCTGCCCGCCGACCTGCCGGGTGGCCGTCGGTGACATGACCGATGCGCAGGACGCAGGCTTGCAGACCAACTGGATTCCGTGGATGACGCTCGCGGCCGGCACCACGCGCGAGTGGCTGCCGCCCACGAAGGGCGAGCAAGTGCTGCTGCTATGCCCGATGGGCGACCCGGCGCAAGGCGTCGCGCTGCGCGGGCTGTTTTCTGACTGCGCCGACACGCCGTCACGCGATCCGGCCGTACACACGCGCGTGTATCCGGATGGCGCACAGCTC